>NZ_CM135809.1:3035000-3193558 GCF_048538155.2 Paracoccus sp. T5 | reverse complement strand
TGCCCTATCTTTCCGTGCCTGTCCCCAACCCCCGCCGGTTGAGCCGACGGGACAGATTGCACGTCATCAGGGCCGTGACGGCAGAAACAGCGAAGCCCTGCGACCGAAAGCGGATCGCATGGGGGGCGTCGGCCCGTTTCCGTTCACAGACACAGATCCCGCGACATCCGGTGGCAGCCGGCCGTCGTGAATCCGAGGGCAGAAGAGAGAAGCCTCTGCTGTCTTGCCCGGTCGTTTCCTGGCCGCATCGACGATGCGATCATGAGGTTCGACCCGTCCCCAAGCGACGTGAATCGCAAGGAGGAAACTAGACCCAGCCGGGCTGAGCCTGCAACCGAACTATGCGCTTGACAGCTTCTTCGTCCAATCGAATCTGCGAGGGCTTTGACTCGATTGCAGATTTTCAAAAGAGTGTTGAAATCGCTGGATTATTGCCAGCTTTTCGCAGGTGCAGAAACAAAGATCGGGCGCAAAGCCGAAGCTTGCACCCGATCCATCTTGTCCTGATTTTTCAGGTCCCACACGGCTCAAAAGGGTCCTGTGCGGACCCCTGCTGCGGGGGTTTTCAGACCGCCGTAAGGGCCTTCACGCGGGCCGCCAAGCGCGACACTTTCCGCGATGCAGTATTCTTGTGCACGATGCCCTTGGTGACGCCGCGCATCAGTTCGGGCTGGGCGTTGCGCAGGGCTTCCTTCGCCGCGTCGGCATTGCCCGAGGCGATGGCTTCCTCGACCTTGCGGATGAAGGTGCGGATGCGCGAGCGGCGGGCCTTGTTGACGTCGGTGCGACGCTCGATCTGGCGGGCGCGTTTCTTGGACTGGGGCGTGTTTGCCATGGGTCAAATCCTAACGGGTCAGTTTGCGTTTCGTCTGTGTCGATCGCGCAAAAGCCCCATGACGCCGCTCCCCGGGGGAACGGACATGATTCTTGCCAAAGCGGGCCCACGCGCATGTAAGCGACGGCCTATATGGCAGGATGGCGGAAAAGGAAAGCCCTTTCCGCCATTCCTCAGCGGTCGCGGAACTGCGCCTCGCGCTTTTCCAGAAAGGCGGCCATGCCCTCCTTCTGGTCTTCGGTCGCAAACAGCGCATGAAAGGCGCGGCGCTCGAACAGCAGCCCTTCGCGCAGGGTCGTCTCATAGGCGCGGTTGACGGCCTCCTTGACGGTCTTGGTGGCGATCTGGGACTTTTCGGCGATCTTGCGCGCGGCGGCCAGCGCCTCGGGGATCAGCTTGGGCGTGGGCACCACGCGGCTGACCAGGCCCGAGCGTTCGGCCTCGGCCGCATCCATGAAGCGGCCCGTCAGGTTCATGTCCATCGCCTTGGACTTGCCCACGAACCGCGTCAGGCGCTGCGTGCCGCCGATGCCGGCCACGACGCCCAGGTTGATCTCGGGCTGGCCGAACTTGGCGTTCTCGGCGCAGATGATGAAGTCGCAGACCATGGCCAGCTCGCAGCCGCCCCCCAGGGCATAGCCGCTGACGGCGGCGATGATCGGCTTGCGGATGCGGGTGATCGCCTCGATCTGGGCGCCGAACAGGTCCTCGTCATAGACCTCGACATAGCTCTTGGTCGCCATCTCCTTGATGTCGGCGCCCGCCGCAAAGGCCTTTTCGCTGCCGGTCAGCACGATGCAGCGCACCTTGTCGTTGCGGTCGGCCTCGGTCAGGGCGGCAGACAGCTCGGCCAGAAGCGTGGCGTTCAGCGCGTTCAGCGCCTCGGGCCGGTTCAGCCGGATCAGGGCGACCTCGTCCTCGATTTCCACGATGATGGTTTCGTAAGCCATAGGCTTGGACCTCGTTGGCAGGTTGCATTGGGGCCGAGTCCTAACAGCAAGGCGGCCGGAAATCCAAGAGTTCAGCGCTGGCAGCCCGGGCAGTAGAAGCTGGAGCGGCCCGATTGCACGATCCGGCGCAGCGTTCCGCCGCAGCCCTCGCGCAGGCAGGGCTGGGATTCCCGGTCATAGGCGCGAAAGCTGTGCTGGAAATAGCCCAGCTTTCCGCTGGCTTGCCGGTGGTCGCGCAGGGACGATCCCCCGGCGGCGATCGCGCCGCTCAGGACATCGCGGATGTGGCCCACCAGCGCGGCCAGCCGCGCCGCACCGATCCGGCCCGCCGCGCGCCGCGGGTCGATCCCGGCGCGCCACAGCGCCTCGCTGACATAGATGTTGCCCAGGCCCGCCACGATCCGCTGATCCAGCAGCGCCTGCTTGACCGGGGCCCGCCGCCCGTCGAAGGCGCGTGCCAGATAGGCCGCGTCGAACTGCGGATCGAAGGGCTCGGGTCCTAGGTGATCCAGCAGCGGATGGCTGGTGCCCTCGCGGATCAGGTCCACCATGCCAAAGCGGCGGGCGTCGTTGAAGGTGATCGTGGTTCCGGCCTCGGTGGTCAGGACGACATGGTCATGGCGCGCGATGATGCCAGGATCGCGATGAAAGTCGCCCAGGTTCGCCCCCTCGACCAGCATCCGGCCGGACATGCCCAGGTGCCACAGCACCGTGCCGCCCCGGTCCAGGTCCGCCAGCAGGTATTTCGACCGCCGGCGCAGTGCCGTTACCGTTGCGCCGGTCAGCACCTGCACCAGGTCCACGGGCATGGGCCAGCGCAGGTCGGGGCGACGCATCTCGGCGCGGGCGATGCGGGCGCCCTCCAGGTGGGGCTGCAGGCCGCGGCGGACGGTCTCGACTTCGGGCAGTTCAGGCACGCGGTTCCCTTTCGTCGCATTGCGCCTGTGGCATATCGCGGTCATTGTGCCCGCGGCAGGCCGGACATATCTGGCGAGTGAACAGGCAAACGGCAAGCGCATGACGGACAGCAGACAGACCCATTTCGGCTTTCGGACCGTGGACGAGGATCAGAAGGCCGGCATGGTCCACCAGGTCTTCTCCTCGGTCGCCTCGAGATATGACGTGATGAACGACCTGATGAGCGTGGGCATCCACCGCATCTGGAAGACCGCCATGATGGACTGGCTGGCGCCGCGCGACGGGCAGCATCTGCTGGACGTGGCGGGCGGAACGGGCGACGTGGCCTTCCGTTTCCTGGACCGCGCGCCGGGCGGCCGCGTCACCGTCTGCGACATGACGGAATCGATGCTGGTCGAGGGCCGCAAGCGGGCGGACGCGGTGGACAAGGCCGACCGCCTGGCCTGGGTCACCGGCGATGCGATGAAGCTGCCCTTTGCCGATGACAGCTTTGACCGCTACACGATCAGCTTCGGCATCCGCAACGTCACCCGCATCCCCGACGCCCTGGCCGAGGCTTACCGCGTCCTGAAGCCCGGCGGCCGATTGATGGTGCTGGAGTTCAGCCAGATCCCGGTTCCTGCCATGCAATGGGCCTATGACCGCTACAGCTTCAACGTGATCCCGGCGATGGGGCAGGCGGTGACGGGCGATCGCGACAGCTATCAATACCTGGTCGAATCGATCCGCCGCTTTCCCGACCAGGACGCCTTCGCCCAGATGATCCGCGATGCGGGCTTCGACCGCGTCCAGTGGCGGAACCTGTCGATGGGCATCGCCGCGCTGCATTCCGGCTGGAAGCTCTAGCCCATGCGCGGTCCCCACAACATCCTGCGCCTGATCCGCACCGGCGCCACCTTCGAGCGCACTGGCGCGATGGCGGCCGTGCTGGATGCGGTCGATGCGCCGATCCGGTTGCGCATGGCGGCGCGGGTGATGGGCTGGCCGTTCCGCTGGCTGGGCTACAAGGGCGACCCGACCCTGCCGCCGATCACCCGGGCGATCACCGCCCTGGGTCCGGCTTATATCAAGTTCGGGCAGATCCTCTCGACCCGTGCCGACGTGGTCGGGCCGGAACTGGCGGGGCAGCTGCGCATGCTGCAGGACCGCCTGCCGCCCTTCCCGACAACGATTGCCAAGCAGGCCATCGCCGAGGAGTTGCGTGCCCCGGTCGACCAGCTGTTCTCCGAATTCTCGGAGCCCGTGGCCGCCGCCTCGATCGCCCAGGTCCACCGCGCCCGGGTGCGCGAGACGGGCCGCGAGGTCGCGGTCAAGGTCGTGCGCCCGGGCATCGGCGCCGCCTTCCGGCGCGACATCGACGCTTTCCATTTCGGTGCCCGGATGATCGAGCTGGTCTCGCCCGGCACCCGGCGCCTGCGCCCGCGCGACGTGGTGCGGCATTTCGAACAGACGGTAATGGGCGAACAGGACCTGCGGCTGGAGGCTGCGGCGGCGTCCGAGTTTTCAGAAAACACTGCCGGCGATCCCGGCTTTCAGGTGCCGATGCCGCATTTCGCGCTGTCCTCGCGCCGGGTCCTGACCGCCGACTGGGCCGAGGGGCTGCCGATGGGCGACCGTGATGCGCTGATCGCCGCCGGCCACGACACGACCGACCTGGCCCGCCGGGTGATCCAGCTGTTCCTGTCCCACGCGCTGCGCGACGGCTTTTTCCACGCCGACATGCATCACGGCAACCTCAAGGTCGCCGCGAACGGCAACATCATCGCCTATGATTTCGGGATCATGGGCGAGATCGACGAATACACCCGCCGGGTCTATGCCCAAATCCTTTATGGCTTCATCCAGCGCGACTATCGCCTGGTCGCGCGCGTGCATTTCGAGGCGGGATATGTGCCCCGCGACCGGGACGAGGCGGCATTCGCCCGCGCGCTGCGCGCGGTGGGAGAACCGATTTTTGGCGCCGATGCAACGCGGATCTCGATGGCCAACCTGCTGTCCTACCTGTTCGAGGTGACCGAGCGTTTCGGCATGCCGACCCGGACCGAACTGATCCTGCTGCAGCGCACCATGGTCGTGGTCGAGGGCGTGGCCCGTTCCATCGACCCGCAGCTGAACATCTGGAACGCGGCCAAGCCGGTCGTGTCGGATTACATCAAGACCGAGATCGGTCCCAAGGCTGCGGTCCGCGACCTGACCGAAGTCGTCAAGACGATCGGCCGCTATGGCCCGCTGCTGCCGCGCATCGTCGAGCAGGTCCTGTGGGAGCGCGCCCACCCTGAGGAGGCGCGCCTGCTGGTCGTCCAGCCGCGCCCCGCGCTGCCCCTGTGGCTGGTCACGGCGCTGTCGCTGGCGGCGGGTTTGAGCATCGGGCTGGCGCTGGCCTGAGCGCCCTCAGAAGCACAGGATCTCGGCTTCGGCCTCGGCGCGGCGCAGGGTGGCCACGCTTTCCGTCATCTGCGGCATGGCGCGGAACATCCCCGCCCGCTCGCCGGTGGTCTGGCGCATCCGAAGCACCGTTTCGGCGCTGACATAGTCGCCATAGGGCAGCACCTCGGCAATGCGGTCGATCGCGCAGGAGCAGCGGTCCAGCATGTCGCGGGTCTGGCCGTTCGTGGCCATGCAGGCAAACACATATTCCGCTCGCGCATTGGTGGGATAATCGTTCACCGCCTGGCCTGCCGCCGGGCCGGACAGGGCCAGTGCGGCCGCAATGGCCGGCGGGGCCACCGCGCGGAACAGGCTCATTGCAGCACCAGCTGGTTGCGATATCCCGGCGCCGCCTCCGTTTCGGCCTTCAGTTCGCGGATGGGTTCGGCCGGGTCCTTCATCACGAAGGTCAGGGTCAGCGTCTGGAAACCGTTCATGCGGTTCGCGTTCGGGTCGTCGGCAAAGGGCTTGAAGGTGGCGGTCGTCGTGCCGTCGGCCTGCGCGATCTCGCCGCCCCGGAACAGGATGTCCTTCAGCCGGTTGCGGATGTAATGCGGGCTGCCGCCGGTCAGTGCGGCCATGTCGCGCGCGGTCTGTTCCAGAAAGAAGATCAGCACCGGGTCGCCGGCCGAGATGGGAAAGGGCCCGACCTGGCGGGTCCGCGCCTCGGTTTCCTGGGTCAAGCGCAGCACCGGCTGCTGGTCCGAGGGGTCGATGGCCTCGCTCAGCGTCACCTTGCCGTCGGCGACCGGCTGAAAGCCTTCGGCCGCGGGACCTTCGACGGTCATCTGCCATTCCAGGCGACGGTCATCCAGATCCCAGGGCCCCCGCTCGGTAAAGACCGCATCCCCCGCCTCGGCGGCGGCCAGCGGGTGGGCGGCAAGGGCGCTCAATCCCAGCCACAGGGCAAGGGCAAAGGCTTTCGACATGGTTCGTCCTCCCAAACTCTGCCGCATGATGCGGGGGCATCCACGGCGGGCGCAAGCCCCGGCGGGTGCGGCCCCCACCTTTGGTCTTAGGCCAGCAGACGGCCCAGCATCTCGGCCAGTTCGACCGGGCGGACGGGCTTTTCCAGCAGGTCCACCCCCATCGCCGCGCAGGTGCGCGCGATCTGCGGATCACGGTGGGCGGTGATCATCACCGCCGGCACCGGCCGGTCCGACGCTGCCCGCAGCGATTCGATGGCATTGACGCCGGTATCGCCGTTCTCGAGATGGTAATCCGCCAGGATCACGTCGGGAGGCTCGTCCCCCATCGTGGCCAGCGCCTCGGCCGTGCCGCCCGCGATGCGGGGCACCATGCCGAGGCGGTCCCGCAGGATCATCTCATAGCCGCGGCGCATGTCGGCATCGTTCTCGACCACCAGGGCCACCCGGCCGCGCAGCGTCAGCATGGCGCTGTCCGGGGACCGCGCCGGCTGCTGCGTGCCGGTTTCCACCAACGTCAGGCCGACGCGAAAGACGGTGCCGCGCATCGCCTCGGAACTGAGGCTGATCGGATGGCCCAGCTTGGCACAGGCACGGCGCACGATGGACAGGCCCAGGCCCATGCCGGGCGTGCCGTTGTCATGCGTCAGGCGCTGGAACTCGTCAAAGATGCGGTTCCGGTCGACGGCCGGGATTCCCACCCCGGTGTCATAGACGCACAGCCAGCACATGCCGCCCCGCCGCCGCGCCCCCACCGCCACGCCGCCCCGCTGCGTGTACTTGATCGCATTCGAAACCAGGTTCTGCGCGATCCGTCGCAGGAAGACAGGGTCGCTTTCGACCACCGCGCCGGTGGGCATGAAGGTCAGGCGCAGTTCCTTGGCCTCGGCCATGGGGGCGAATTCGGCGGACAGGCGGCGGAACAGCTCGTCCAGGGCCACGGGCTGGCGGTTGAACTCGATCCGCTGGCTGTCGAGGCGCGAGATGTCCAGAACCGCGTGCATCAGCTGCTCGACCGATTCAAAGGCGCTGCCCAAACGGTCGGTCAGCTCCTTTTGCGTCTCGTCCATCGGCGTGTCCGTCAGCGCGGACAGGAACAGCCGCGCCGCCGACAGGGGCTGCAGCAGGTCATGGCTGGCGGCGCGCAGAAAGCGGGTCTTGGAGCGGTTCGCCTCTTCGGCCGAGGCGCGGGCGACGGCCAGCTCGCGGTTGCGCTGCGACAGGTCGGCCATGGCCCGTTCCAGGTCGCGGGTACGGGCCAGAACCTCCTGCTCCAGCGCGACGGCCGCTTGGAACATCGACCAGGCCGAGCCGCGCGATTCTTCCAGCCTGTCGATGCGGTCGATCAGGACGTTGTTGATCCGGGTCAGTTTCTCGACCTGCCGGGTGGGCGGGTCATCGTCACGCAGCATGGGCGCCCCCGCCGGAGGGCGACGCCGGCTCCATGAAGGCCAGGCCCACGAAGGTCTGATTCACATGCATGCCGCTGTGCTGCTCGCCATAGGTGTTGAACCCCGCCACGCGGTGGTGGCGGTACAGGTCCGACATGCGATGCGTCAAGCCCGCGCGCTCCAGCGCCAGCCGGCGCAGGATGCAGTCAAAGGCCAGCACCATCAGCGGCGGCCGCGGCAGGGCGTCCAGGGCATCGGAAAAGCCTTGGGTCATGTCCTCGGCCCGGCCCAAGGTCAGCACGGTCCCGGTGTCGATCGCCGACATCAGCGACAGCCCGCCATCCTCGGTGATGGCGCTGATCGCGCGGACATGGTGCCGCCGGCCCATGCGCAGCAGCAGCGGGTGGCGGGCAAATTCCGTCGGCGTCAGTTCCGAGGCCGACAGCCCGGCCAGCCGGGCATATTCCTCGGCCGCGGGTTCGGCGTTCAGTTCCAGGATGCGCCGCTTGTCGGGAAGGGCCGCCGTCACCACGGCGCGTGTGGGGGTGGGGCTGAAATGCGCAAAGGTCACCTCCGAGACGGCCAGATCCGTCTCGACCAGGATGAACACGGCGATGTTCGACTGGACCCGCGACTGCGCCAGAAGCGAGGTGCGGCGGAAATCCAGACCGTCCCCCGCCGATCCGCCCAGCACCGGCACCGAGGGCAGCGCCGCGTCCAGCGTGGCCACCAGCGCGTCCTCCTGGCCCGACAGCCCGTCCACCAGCAGCAGCCCGAACAGGCTGCGCGCCGGGTCGGGCGCGAAATCCTGCTGCATCCGGCGCAGCGCCGCCATCCAGTCTGACACCGGCAGCGCCGACAGGTTCGGCAGGGTCAGGCTGCGTGCCCGGAAATGGCGCATGGGAAAGCCGATCGCGACCACGCTGTCGCTGGCATATCCCTGCGGCCCGATCTCGCCGGCCGAGGAACAGCCGGCGACCACGCAGCCGGTCGGCAGTTCCGACGACAGGGCGGCGTCCAGCGCGGCCAGTTCGTCGCCTTGGGCCCCGAACAGCAGCACCAGCGCGGGATTGGAGCCGCGCAGGCCGTCCAGCAGGGTCGGGACCAGATCGGTCCCGCCGCGGTCGGCCTGCACAGCCACCGGCCCGGATGCGCCCTCCTTCGCAGCCGGGCCGGTATTCATCAGCCGGCCTCGAACAGCCGGATGGAATTGGCCAGCAGCACCGCCTGCGTACGACGCCGGGCGTTGATCTTGGCCATGATCGCGGTGATGTGGGTCTTGACCGTCGCTTCGGCGATCGACAGCTCGTAGCTGATTTCCTTGTTCGCCTTGCCCTGGCAGATCAGCCGCAGGATCTTCATCTGCTGCGGCGTCAGCGAGGAAAAGCGGCGGGCCAGTTCGGCCTTGGCCTCGTCCCCGGCCTCGTCCTGGTCGGGACGATAGCCCTCGGGGGTGACATGCTCGCCCTCCCACATGCGGCGCAGGCTGTCGACCAGCGCCTCGCGCGACAGCGACTTGCTGATATAGCCTTGGGCCCCCGCCGCCATCGTGGTCGAGATCATCGCCCCTTCCAGATCGGCCGAGATCATGGTGATCGGAACACCCGGCAGCTGGCGGCGCAGGGTGACGATACCCTCGGCCCCGCGCGCGTCGGGCAGGTTCAGGTCCAGGATCACGGCATCCGGTGCCCCCTGGATGCGGATCTGTTCCACCGCGGCGGCCAGGCTGCGGGCGGTGCGCACGTTCTTCAGTCCAAAGCTGATCTTCAGCGTCAGCGCCAAGGCGTCGCACATCAGCGGGTGGTCGTCGACGATCAGAATCTCACGCACCTGGTCGGCGGTGGGTCGCGGTGACGACACAGGGCGCGCCTGGATGGCGGCTGCGGTCATGGCATTCCTCCCTGAATGTCTGCGGGCGCACCCCTCCTCCAGGCGGCGCCTCGCGGATCAGTTTAGGGCAGCTTGCACGTAAAGCAAGTGCCATGCTGCGACGAAAGTCGGACGCGGCGGCGCCTAGCCCGAGGCCTGGTCGAAGCTCCGGTCCCAGACATTGCCGTCGGTATCCTCCACATGCACATGGATCGGCTGACCATTTGGCTCATACGCGAACCGGAACACCGGATCCTCGCTGACCGAGATGCCGGCCGCCATGGTGAACAGCAGCTCCTCTCCCTGCCGGACCTCCAGGATGTCGATGAAATGGGCGGGGATCGTCAGCAAGGTCACCTGGTCGCGCTGCAGGCCGGAAAAGTTCGGGTGCCGGATCATCAGGGTCCCGACATGGCGCCCGTCAGCCTCGGCGCTGCGCCAGCGCATCTCGCCCATGGTGTCGCGGATCGCGGCCATGTCCTTGCCGGCCGGGGCCGAACAGCCCCCCGCAGCCTTGACGAAGCGTCCGGCCATGACCTGCGCACCATCCTGCTGCGTGGCAATGGCCCGGACGTCGGAATAGCTGTCGACGCGCAGGCGCACCTCGAAATCCAGGGGCATCAGTGCGGGACCAAAGGTATATTCAGCGGCGACGGGGGCCGGGTTCTCATCCACGACCAGGGTCAGTGCCTGGACCGCCGGTGCATCGGCCGGCTGGGTCAGGTGGATCGGCACGATGGCGGCCTCATGGGCGCGCGCCGGCGCCGACAGGTCCAGCACGCCGGGGTCGATCGGCGGCTCTTGTTCAAGCCCGACGACCGAGACGCGCAGATCGTCCCAAGTGGGCGAGGGTTGCAGCGGGTTGTCCTGCGCCCAGGCCGGCACGGCCAGCACAAGCGCCACGGCAGTCAGCCATGTCCTCATCACCTATCCTCCCTTTTTCATCCTCCGATAGACGAATTCCGTGGTCTCGGCGGCGGCATCGCCTTCGGCGCGGGCCACGACCTGCGCATGAAGCGGCGATTTCGAACAGACCGGGTCGGTTGCCCGCGCATCGCCCGCCAGCGCCATGGCCTGGCAGCGGCAGCCACCGAAATCGACGGTCTTGCGGTCGCAGCTGGCGCAGGGTTGGGGCATCCAGGCCGTGCCGCGGAAGGCGTTGAAGCTGTCCGACAGGTGCCAGATGTCCGACAGGCTGCGCTCCCTGACGTTTTCAAAGCGCATCCAGCCGATCGACTGGGCGGCGTGACAAGGCAGCACCGTCCCGTCCGGCCCCACGTTCAGGCCGGTCGAGCCCCAGCCCCCCATGCAGGCCTTGGGGAACACCGCGTGGTGGTCGGCGGGGACATAGTCGATGACCATGCGCCCGCGCAGCCGGACGCGGCCTTCGTTCACGACCTGCCGGGCGAAGGCCGCCTGTTCGCGGGTCGGCATCAGGGCGCCGCGGTTCAGGTCGGCCCAGCCATGGAACTGCACGGTCGCCACCTCGATCCGGCGCGCGCCGAGACGCTCGGCCAGCTCCAGCATGTCGGGCAGGCGTTCCATGTTCTGGCGGTGGACGACGGCGTTGATGGTCAGCGGAAAGCCGATTTCCGTGACCCAGTCGGCAAAGCCCATCTTCTTGTCCCAGGACCCCGGATGGCCGCTGATCCGGTCGGCCATGTCGGGGCGGATGCCCTGCAGGGACAGCTGAACGTGATCGACGCCGGCGCGGTCCAACTCCTCCAGCCGCTCTCGGGTGATCCCGATCCCCGAGGTGATCAGGTTGACGTAAAGCCCCGCATCCCGCGCATGGCCCACGATCTGCGCCAGGTCGCGCCGGGCGCCGGGCTCGCCGCCCGAGATATGGACCTGCAGGACGCCCAGATCGGCGGCCTCGCGAAAGACGCGGCCCCAGTCATCGGCAGACAGTTCGGACCCCGCACGCACCAGCTCGACCGGATTCGAGCAATAAGGGCAGGCCAACGGACAGCGATGCGTCACCTCGGCCAGCATCGCCATCGGCAGGCCGGGGGTGACGGGGTTGCCGTCCAGGTCGCGGGGCTGTTGCAGCTGGTCCTTCATGCGTCGTCCTTCACGAAGACCATGCGCCGTTCAATCAGGCCGGTCAGGAAATCGCGCACGTCGCCGGCAATCTGATCCTCGGGCGCGTTGTAGCGCGCGGCGAGGCCCGCGACGATGGCCGCCATGCTGCGGGCGCCGTCCAGTTCGGACAGGATCGCCTCGCCGATCTGGTCCAGCTGCATGGCGCGCTCAGGGGCCTGCAGCACGCGGATGCCCCGCACGCGGTCGCCCTGCAGCCGCACGCCGCGCGGCAGATAGGGCACGTCCTGGGGCTGGATCAGCGGGGTCATGACCGCATGCCTTGGCCAGGGCGCCACGCGCCGGGAGGGATATTACCCTCGACATAGCCGTGCCACAGCGCGTCCAGCTGCGCCCAGAGGACGTCCGTCTTGAAGGTCAGCGCGGCGGCGGCGGCGTCCTGCTTTTCCAGGGTGTTGGCATGGGTCAGGACATAGTCGAGGCCGAACTTCACGTCCTCGGGGGCCTCGGTCAGGCGCTTCTTGAAATAGGACAGGCTGCTGTCATCGGCGAAATCGTAATGCTTCAGCAGACCCTCGATGCGCTGCGCATGGATGCGCGGGGCGAAGAGCTCGGTCAGGCTGGCCGCCACCGCATCCAGCAGCGGCATTTCGCGCACAAAGCGCACATAGGCGTCCACCGCAAAGCGCGTGGCAGGCATGATGCCCGCGCCACTGGCGACATAATGGGGGTCCAGCCCCACGGCCTGCGCCAGTGCCAGCCAGCGGCGGATGCCGCCGCCTTCGGTGGTGCCGCCGTCGTGATCCTCGATCCGCTTGCGCCAGGCGCGGCGCAGATCCGGATCCTCGACCCGGCTCATGAAGGCCGCGTCCTTCATCGGGATGCGCGACTGGTACATCCACCGGTTGATGACCCAGGCACGGACCTCGTCCGGGCTGCACTGGCCGCCATGCAGGCGCTGATGGAACGGGTGGCGGTCGTGATAGCGTTCGGCGCCGATGGCGCGCAAACGGGCCTCGAAATCCTCGCGCGACTGCGGCTGGCCTGCGCCGTCGATGATGTCTTTCACAGCGTGATCTCCATTCCGTCGCGGCCGATCTGCCAGCCCTGCGCCGCGGCCTCCGCCGCCGCGTCGCTGCCGGGATCGACCAGCGGGTTCGAGTTGTTCATGTGCACGAAGACGCGGCGCCCGATGGCGGTCCCCGCCAGCGCAGGAATCGTATCCGTCACCGCCATATGCCCCATGCGGCGCCCGGTCTTGCGGCCGAGTCCCATCCGGATCATCTCGTCATCCTCCCACAGGGTGCCATCGAACAGCAGCGCATCGACGCCCTCGATCCGACGGCGCAGCCAATCAGGCAGGTCCGCGCAGCCAGGGATATAGAGGGCGCGGCGTCCATTGGCGCGCAGTTCGACCCCGACGGTGGTTTCCCCCATCAGGCCCGTCTCGACGACCTCGCCCTCCTGGTACAGCGGCACCTTGCCCGGCACCGCGAACAGCGTCGCCTGAAGCCCCGGCAGCAGGTCGATCGTCTGGTCCAGACTGACGGGCAGGCGTGGCACCAGGTCCGGATTGACCGCGGCCAGCATCGGGTTTGCGGCCAAGGCATCATGGATCGCGGAAGTTGCATAAAGGTCGAAGGCCTGGCTCTCCCGCAGGGTCAGCAGCCCCGCCACATGGTCGATATCGCCATTCGTCAGCAGGACCGCGCGCAGCGGCATGTCGCGCGGGCCGGTCGGGTGCAGCGCGGGCGTCGCCGCCAATTGGGCGCGGATGTCGGGCGAGGCGTTCAGGATCGCCCATTCCGCGCCATCGGCACTGACCGCGATCGAGCTTTGCGTCAGCGGCGGGATCCGTCCCGCGCGTGCGGCATTGCAGTTGACGCAGCCGCAATTCCATTGCGGCAGGCCGCCACCAGCTGCTGCGCCCAGAATGATGATCCGCATCGGGTTTTTCCTGACGAAAAGGGCCCCGCCCGAGCTATCGGACGGGGCCGTTGCCTTGCCTGTCTGACAAGGCTCAGAACAGGACGGGTTCGTCCTCGGCCGGCGCGTACATGTTGATTTCCATGCCGCAGGCAATCTCGGTCAGGGTGGGTTTCGTCCAGGCCATGTGTTCTCCTCCTACATGCCGTTTGCGCCAAGGATCAGAAGGCGACTGGATTCAAATGTAGATCAGGGGCAGGATGAATCAACCCGACAAAGGTCGTAATTCATGGCGGATGCGTGATCGGATGAGCAAAAACGGGGTGCCCGCGCGATGTTTCACCTGATCTTGACCGCCTGCCTGGCGGCCGCCCCGGAGGATTGCGCGACAATTCTTCTGCCGCAGGGTGATGCCGCATCGCAGCAAGGCTGCGAGGCGCAGGCGCAGCGAATCGCGCAGGCCTGGCTGGCGGCGCGACCCGACTTGACAGGTGGTCCCGCGACCTGCCAGGCGAATGCCGACCTGCCGGCGTCTGACCTGCAGCAGGTGGCGCCCGGAGTGCATGTTCATATTGGCCAGATCATGCAGATGGAACAGTCCCCGGACGGGCGCATCGCCAATCTGGGCGTGGTGGTGGGGCGGGACGGCGTGGCCGTGATCGACGCTGGCGTGTCACGGGCCGAGGGGCAGGCGCTGTATGTCGCGCTGCGGCGCCTGACCGACAGGCCGGTCACCGATCTGGTTCTGACCCATGTCCATCCCGACCACAGCCTGGGCGCATCCGTCTTGGCCGAGGCGGGGGCGCGGATCTGGGGCCATGCGACGCTGCCGCAGGCCCTGAACAGCCGGGGGCCGATCTACCTGGAGAACCTGTCCCGCCTCTATCCGCCCCAGGACTGGGTCGGGACCCAGATCGTGCCGCCCGACCAGGCGGTGACCGACACGGCCCGGATCGACCTGGGCGACCGGTCCCTGCTGCTGACGGCCTGGCCTGCCGCGCATACCGACGGTGACCTGACGGTCCTGGAGGAGGCGACCGGAACCTTCTTCGCGGGGGACCTGTTGTTCCGGGATCTTGCTCCTGTTCTTGACGGATCCTTGCGCGGGTGGCTGAATTGGATGGACGAAAGCGCCCCGACGGGCGCGAACATCATCGTGCCGGGCCATGGGCAGCCGGCGACATCCTGGGCCGAGGCAGCCGGACCGCAGCGCCGGTTCTTGAAAGCGCTTGCGGATGAAACCAAGCGTCAGATCGACGACAACATCCCCATGTCCGAGGCCGTGCCGCGCATCGGCAAGGCCATGGAAGATCAGGCGGAATTCTGGGAAGCTTTCCAAGAGACGGTGGCCCGCGACGCCACCGCCGCCTACAAGGAACTGGAGTGGGACTGATAAAGGTTTGACAGCCGCGCGTCATCTGGAAGATGTTCGCGTCAACATCCGGGCCGCCTGCGGTCCGGGTCACCAAGGGAGGATGACTTGAAGACGACTTTGTTCACGACCGCCGCCATCATCGGGCTGACCGCCGGCATGGCGCAGGCGCAGCTGGTGATCGAGCCGGGCAGCGACGACCGCATCAACTGGGCCAGCCTCGACGAGTTCAAGGCCGCCCATCCCGACCTGGAAGGGCAAAGCTTCAACATTCTGGGGCCCTGGCTGGGCGGCGACCAGGAGCTGTTCAGCTCGGTCATCGCCTATTTCAACGACGCGACCGGCGCGCAGGCGAACTATTCGGGATCGGACAGCTTCGAGCAGCAGATCGTCATCGACAGCGAGGCCGGATCGCCCCCCGACATCGCCGTCTTCCCGCAGCCGGGGCTGGCTTCGGACCTGGCCGAAAAGGGCTTCCTGCGCCCCCTTGGCGAGGAAAACGCCCAGTGGCTGCGCGACAATTATGCCGCCGGCGACAGCTGGGCGGCGCTTGGCACCTATGCCGGCCAGGACGGGACAGAGCAGCTGTTCGCCTTTCCCTACAAGGCCGACGTGAAGTCGCTGGTCTGGTACGTGCCCGAGAACTTCGAGGATGCCGGCTATGACATTCCCGAGACCTATGAGGACCTGAAGGCCCTGACCGAGCAGATCGTGGCCGACGGCGAGACGCCCTGGTGCATCGGCTTGGGATCAGGCGGCGCCACCGGCTGGCCGGCAACCGACTGGGTCGAGGACCTGATGCTGCGCACCGCATCGCCCGAGGATTACGACGCCTGGACCACCAACCAGATGCCGTTCAACGATCCCAAAGTCGTGGCGGCGATCGAGGAATTCGGTTGGTTCGCCAAGAATCCCGACCATGTCGCCGGCGGGGTCGGCTCGGTCAGCTCGACCGATTTCCGCGAGAGCCCGGCCGGCCTGTTTGACAGCCCGCCCGCCTGCTACATGCACCGCCAGGCCAGCTTCATTCCGACCTTCTTCCCCGAGGGCACGGTCATCGGCCAGGATGCGGACTTCTTCTACATGCCGGCCCCGGCTTCGGGCGA
Organism: Paracoccus sp. T5; assembly: GCF_048538155.2. Taxonomy (GTDB): domain Bacteria; phylum Pseudomonadota; class Alphaproteobacteria; order Rhodobacterales; family Rhodobacteraceae; genus Paracoccus. The sequence continues at coordinate 3,177,795 of NZ_CM135809.1, read as the reverse complement.
TCTGGGCCAGCCGGTCCTGGGCGGCGGCACGATGTTCGCCGTGATGTCGGACAACCCGGCCGCGATGGCCTTCATCGACTTTCTCAAGACGCCCGCCGCGCACGAGATCTGGATGGCGCAGAAGGGCTTCCTGACGCCCTATACCGGCGCCAATCCCGAAGCCTATGGCGACGAGACCCTCAAGCGGATGGGGCAGATCCTGCTGGACGCGACGGTCTTCCGCTTTGATGGATCGGACCTGATGCCGGGCGCGATCGGCGCCGGTGCCTTCTGGACCGGCATGATCGACTATGTCGGCGGTGCCTCGGCCCAGGACGTGGCCGACCAGATCCAGCAGACCTGGTCCTCGCTGAACTGAACGCACAGCAACGACGCGGCGGCGCGGCGGCACGATCCGCCGCGCCCAAGGGCCATACAGGGGGACTGAGGGATGGAACTGCTTTGGTTGGCGGTCAGCACGATTGTCATCGGCGTCTTTGGCTGCGTGGCCTGGTTCTGGGGGTCGAACTGGCTGCTGGACCGGATCTATCCGCCCCAGGGAGAAAAGGCGGGCGACAACATCCGCCGCGCCAACCAGATCCGTCCCTGGCTGTTCCTGGGCCCGGCGCTGATCTTCCTGACCATGTACCTGGTCTATCCGGTCCTGGACAGCTTCTGGCGGTCGCTGTTCAATTCGAACGGATCGCGCTTTGTCGGGGCGGACAACTACACCTGGCTGATGCGCGATGCCAAGTTCCGCGAATCCATGCTGAACAACATGCTGTGGCTGCTGGTCGTGCCGGCGCTGGCCACGCTGTTCGGCCTGCTGGCCGCGCAGCTGACCGACCGCATCAAATGGGGCAATATCGGCAAGTCGCTGATCTTCATGCCGATGGCGATCAGCTTTGTCGGCGCCGGGGTCATCTGGAAGTTCATCTATGAATATCGCGCGTCGGGAGAAACCCAGATCGGCCTTTTGAACTGGATCGTGACGCAGTTCGGGGGCGAGCCGCAGATCTGGCTGACGCTGCCCGGATGGAACAACTTCTTCCTGATGATCGTGCTGGTCTGGATCCAGACGGGCTTTGCCATGGTGATCCTGTCGGCCGCCCTGCGCGGCATCCCCGAGGAGACCATCGAGGCCGCCATCCTGGACGGCGCCAGTCCCCTGCAGGTCTTCTTCAAGATCAAGGTGCCGCAGATCATGGGCACCATCGCCGTCGTCTGGACCACCGTCACCATCGTCGTGCTGAAGGTCTTCGACATCGTCTTCGTCATGACCAACGGGCAATGGGGCACGCAGGTGCTGGCCAACCTGATGTATGACTGGATGTTCCGCGGGACGCCCGATTACGGGCGGGGATCGGCCATCGCCATCGTGCTGATGATCCTGGTGACGCCGATCATGGTCTGGAACATCCATAACGCGCGCAAGGAGGTCCGCTGATGGAGGGCATGGCTGGACAGAAATCCTCGCTGACCTGGACGGTGAACATCGCGGCCTTCCTGCTGGTGCTGCTGTGGACGATCCCGACCCTGGGCCTGTTCGTCTCGTCGTTCCGCGACCGCGACCAGATCTCCACCTCGGGGTGGTGGCAGTCCTTCTCGGGGTCCGAGCAGACGGGCTTTGTCCGCTCGGGGACGGCCGAGGACCAGGTCCAGCAGGACGGGCTCTACGTGATCGAGGGCAGCGCGCTGGAGGGCACGCAGGCGCTGAAGGCCTGGGGCACCGGCGCGCGCAACCCGGCGGAATTCCAGCCGGGCGACACGGCGGACCTGGGCGACGGCATCAGCCTGACAGTGGCCGAGGACGGCAGCTATCGCATGACCTCGGCCCAACCCTTCGAGATGCGGCGGGGCGAGCGGATCTTCACCACGACGGTCTCGCCGCCCAGCTTCACGACCGAGAACTACAACCGCGTGCTGACGGCCGGAGGGCTGGGCCGCGCCTTCATGAACACGATGACGGTGACCATTCCCGCCACGGTGATCCCGATCCTGATCGCGGCCTTCGCGGCCTATGCGCTGGCCTGGATGCAGTTCCCCGGCCGGGCCGTTCTGACGGCGGCGGTCGTGGGCCTGCTGGTGGTGCCGCTGCAGGTGGCGCTGATCCCGCTTCTGCGGCTGCACAACGACCTGGGGATCGGCAAGGGATACCTGGGGATCTGGCTGGCCCATACCGGGTTCGGCCTGCCGCTGGCGGTCTATCTGCTGCGCAACTACATGGTCGGCCTGCCGCGCGAGATCATCGAAAGCGCCCGCGTCGACGGCGCGACCGAGTTCCAGATCTTCCGCCGCATCATCCTGCCGCTGTCCTTCCCGGCGCTGGCCAGCTTCGCGATCTTCCAGTTCCTGTGGGTCTGGAACGATCTGCTGGTGGCCACCGTGTTCCTGGGCAATACCCGCGAACAGCTGGTCATGACCGGCCTCTTGCGCGAACTGATGGGATCGCGCGGTGGCGAATGGGAGATCCTGGCGACCTCGGCCTTCATCTCGATCGCCGTGCCGTTGCTGGTGTTCTTCGCGATGCAGAAATACCTGGTCCGCGGGTTGCTGGCCGGGTCCGTGAAAGGTGGCTGAATTGAACGAAATGACGACGGACTGGTGGAAGGGCGGCATCATCTATCAGATCTATCCCCGCAGTTTTCAGGACACGACAGGCAGTGGCACCGGCGACCTGGCCGGGATCGCGCAACGGCTGCCCTATGTCGCGTCCCTAGGCGTGGATGCGGTCTGGATCTCGCCCTTCTTCACCTCTCCGATGAAGGACTTCGGCTACGATGTCAGCGATTATCGCGGCATCGACCCGATCTTCGGCACGATGGAGGATTTCGACTGGCTGGTGCAAAGCGCGCACGAGCTGGGGCTGAAGGTCATGATCGACCTGGTGATGTCGCACACATCGGACCAGCATCCCTGGTTCAAGGAAAGCCGCAGCAGCCACCACAACCCCAAGGCCGACTGGTATGTCTGGTCCGATCCCAAGCCCGACGGCACGCCGCCGAACAACTGGCTGTCGATCTTTGGAGGCAGCGCCTGGCAATGGGATGCGCGGCGCGAGCAGTATTACCTGCACAACTTCCTCACCTCGCAGCCGGACCTGAACTTCCACAATCCCGCGGTGCAGGATGCCCTGCTGGGGATGGCGCGCTTCTGGCTGGACAAGGGCGTGGACGGCTTTCGGCTGGACACGATCAACTTCTATTTCCACGACGCGCAGCTGCGCGACAACCCGCCCTTGGCGCCGGAGCTGCGCAAGGCCGACACCGCGCCCGCGGTGAACCCCTACAACCACCAGAGCCACCGCTATTCCAAGTCGCAGCCCCAGAACCTGGCCTTTCTGGAACGGTTTTACCAGGTGATCGAACCCTATGGCGCGGCCGTGGTGGGCGAGATCGGCGACAGCGAACGCGCGCTGGAACTGCTGGAGGAATATACCGGCGTGCCGGGCCGGGTGCAGATGTCCTATGTCTTCGACTTCCTGTCCGGAGAGGGGCTTTCGGCGCATCGCATCGTCGAGGTGTTCGAGAACCTGCACCGGGTCGCGCCCAATGCCTGGCCCTGCTGGGCGATGTCGAACCATGACGTGGTGCGCCACATCAGCCGCTGGAACCTGTCCGACCCGGCCGCCAAGGCCTATGCCACGGTGCTGGTCAGCCTGCGCGGCTCGGTCTGCCTCTACCAGGGCGAGGAGCTGGGCCTGCCCGAGGCCGAGTTGCGGTTCGAGGAGCTGCGCGACCCCTATGGCATCGAGTTCTGGCCCGAATTCAAGGGCCGCGACGGGTGCCGGACGCCGATGGTCTGGGACATGGGGGTGAACGGCGGCTTTTCGACCAGCCAGCCCTGGTTGCCGGTGCCGCATGCGCATCTGCAGCGCACCGTCGTGGCCCAGGAGGCCGATGCCCAGTCCATGCTGCACCATTACCGGTGGGCCCTGGGCCTGCGCCGCAAGCACAGCGCGCTGCGCGGCGGCACCATGACCGACATTCAGGCCGAGGGACCGGTGCTGTCCTTCCGCCGCCGAGACGACATGCAGACCCTGCTGATCCGCGCCAACCTGTCCGGGGACGAGGTGGCGGGGCTGATGCCGTGGCAGGTCCAGATCATCGAAGGATAAGGGGAGGGACACGGCCATGGCCGATCTGAAACTGACGAATATCGCCAAGGCCTATGGCGACGTGAACGTTCTGAGGGACATCGACCTGACCATCACATCGGGCGAGTTCATCGTCTTCGTCGGCCCCAGCGGTTGCGGCAAGTCCACCCTGCTGCGCATGATCGCGGGACTGGAGCAGATCACCGGCGGCGAGTTGCAGATCGACGGACAGGTGGTGAACGACATCCCGCCCAGCCAGCGCGGCATCGCGATGGTGTTCCAGTCCTATGCGCTCTATCCGCACATGACGGTGCGCGACAACATGGCCTTTGCGCTGAAGATCGCGGGCCAGTCCAAGGAGCAGATCCGCGAGGCGACCGACCGTGCGGGCAGGATGCTGCAGCTGACGCCCTATCTGGACCGCCTGCCCAAGGCGCTGTCGGGCGGCCAGCGTCAGCGCGTGGCCATCGGCCGTGCCATCGTGCGCGACCCCAAGGTCTATCTGTTCGACGAACCCCTGTCGAACCTGGACGCGGCGCTGCGCGTGGCCACCCGGATCGAGATCGCGCAGCTGAAGGCGTCGATGCCCGACCGCACGATGATCTATGTCACCCATGACCAGACCGAGGCGATGACCCTGGCGGACCGCATCGTTGTGCTGGCCGGCGGCGGCATCGCCCAGGTCGGCGCGCCGCTGGAGCTGTACGAGCGTCCGGTCAACGAATTCGTGGCCCAGTTCATCGGCAGCCCTGCGATGAACCTGCTGCCCGGCACGGTCCGCACCACCGGCCCCGTCACCACCGTCGCCCTGGACGGCGGGCTGGAGGCCGAGGTGGCGATCCCCACCCGTCCCGGGGACGAAGGCATGCCGGTGAACCTGGGCGTCCGCCCCGAGGACATGCGCGAAACCGACGGCACAGCGGTCTTCGAAGGGACGGTCGATCTGACCGAAGCCTTGGGCGAGGTGACGCTGCTCTATTTCGGGACCAATGCCGAAACCGCGCCGATCATCGCCAAGCTGCCGGGCATCCACCCGGGCCTGAATGGCCGGCGCGTGCGCCTGACGGCGCCGCCGAATGCGCTGCACCTGTTCCACGAAGGGCAGTCGCTGCTTTATCGGGATGGTCCGCCGCCGCCCTATGAGGTGCGCGCCGCGGCACCTTCGGGTAGCATGGGCAGCACGCCTGCGGCGCCGGGCGATGACCCCGACCGGATCGAGGAAGGGCTGATCAAGCCCCAGGGCCCGGTACGCTAAGTCCTGCGGCACGCGACCAAAGTTGCAGATCGCGTGCCGCAATTTCTGCTATAGTCCCCCCATCTGGGGAGGAATCATGACGCAGCGCAGCCACGCGGATCTCGTGGCCGAGCAGTCGCAGTCGAAATCCGCGACCTCGGCCCTTGCGGCATCCTGGCGCCGTTCCATGCTGAAGCACGGGCTTGATCCCGGCGCCGGGCGACGCCCCGACCGCCTGTCCGAGGTCGAACTGACCAAGCGGCACGCGGCCTTGGCCGCCTTCTTGCGGGTCGCCAAGCCGCAGCTGGACCAGCTTTACAACCTGGTCGGACTGTCGGGCTGCAACGTCCTTTTGACCGATGCGCAGGGGGTCGTGCTGGACCAGCGTGTTTCGGAGGGCGATGCCGGGCAGTTCCGCGACTGGGGCCTGTGCACCGGGGCCGACTGGTCCGAGGCCGCGCAGGGCACCAATGGCATCGGCACCTGCCTGGTCGAGGGGCGCCAGGTCACCATCCACCGGGACGAGCATTTCCACACGCGCAACATCGGCATGTCCTGCATGGACGCGCCGATCTGGGGCCCCGACGGCAGCCTTCTGGCGGCGCTGGATGTCAGCAGCGCGCGGGCGGACCAGACCGAACGCTACAACCGGCTGATCTCGGCCCAGGTGGCGCAGACGGCCAGGGCGATCGAGGCGATGTATTTCCGCTGCAGCTTTCCCGAGGCGCGGATCGTGCTGGCCTCGCACGAGCATGCCGACCAGGCGGTGCTGCTGGCGGTGGACAAGGACGACCTGGCCATCGGCGCCACCCGCGCCGCCCGCCGCGTCCTGGGGCTGGAGCGCGAGGGCGCGATGCGGCCCCGGCCCGCCGCCGACCTGCTGGGCCGTCAGGATGACCTGACCGGCTTTGACAAGGCCGAACGCGCCGCCGTCAAGCGGGCCCTGGCCCGCGCCGAAGGCAACGTGTCCAAGGCGGCGCGCGCCCTGGGGATCGGGCGGGCAACGATGTACCGCCGCATGGCGCGGCTGGGGATCAGCGAAAACCACGGCTGACTGTCTCATGCCTGAGACAGCTTCTGCGGCGCGGCGAGAAAGGGCGGTTGTTCCGAATCATCAAGCGCCCGAATTTCGAGCCATACCCGGATGGGGAGTTCCGGGAAAATCCAGAGGAGGAACCAATGCCGAACGACCAGACGCATGAATTCAAGGGCGTGGGCGTCATGCCCTTTGCCAGCCGCTACGACAACTTCATCGGCGGCAAGTGGATGGCGCCCAAGTCGGGCCAGTACTTCATCAACACGACCCCCATCACCGGCGGTCAGATCGGCGAGATCGCGCGCTCGAACGCCGCCGACATCGAGGCCGCGCTGGATGCGGCCCATGCCGCCAAGGATGCCTGGGGCCGCACCTCGACCACCGAACGCTCGAACGCGCTCTTGAAGATCGCCGACCGGATGGAGCAGAACCTGCAGCTGCTGGCCACCGCCGAGACCTGGGACAACGGCAAGCCGATCCGCGAGACGATGGCCGCCGACCTGCCGCTGGCGATCGACCATTTCCGCTATTTCGCCGGCGTCCTGCGCGCCCAGGAAGGCGGCATCAGCGAGATCGACCACGACACCATCGCCTATCACTTCCACGAGCCCCTGGGCGTCGTGGGCCAGATCATCCCGTGGAACTTTCCGCTGCTGATGGCCTGCTGGAAGCTGGCCCCGGCACTGGCCGCGGGCAACTGCGTGGTGCTGAAACCGGCCGAACAGACCCCGGCCACGATCATGGTCTTTGCCGAACTGATCGCCGACATCCTGCCGCCGGGCGTCCTGAACATCGTGAACGGCTTCGGCCTGGAGGCGGGCAAGCCACTGGCCTCGAACCCGCGCATCGCCAAGATCGCCTTCACCGGGGAAACCACCACCGGCCGGCTGATCATGCAATATGCCTCGGAAAACCTGATCCCGGTGACGCTGGAACTGGGCGGCAAGTCGCCCAACATCTTCCACGAGGATGTCTGCCGCGAGGATGACGACTTCTTCGACAAGGCGATCGAGGGCTTTGTCATGTTCGCGCTGAACCAGGGCGAGGTCTGCACCTGTCCGTCGCGCGCCCTGATCCATGAAAAGATCTATGACCAGTTCATGGAGCGGGCGCTGAAGCGCGTCGAGGCCATCGTGCAGGGCGACCCGCGCGACAGCGCCACCATGATCGGCGCCCAGGCCTCCAGCGAGCAGAAGGAGAAGATCCTCTCCTACTTCGACATCGGTCGCAAGGAAGGCGCCGAGGTCCTGACCGGCGGCGAGGCTGCGGATCATGGCGGCGAACTGTCGGGCGGCTATTACATCAAGCCCACGGTCTTCAAGGGCCACAACAAGATGCGCGTCTTCCAGGAGGAGATCTTTGGCCCGGTCGTGTCGGTGACCACCTTCAAGGACCATGACGAGGCGCTGTCGATCGCCAATGACACGCTGTATGGCCTGGGCGCGGGCCTGTGGTCGCGCGACGCCAACACCTGCTATCGCTTTGGCCGCGCCATCCAGGCGGGCCGGGTCTGGACCAACTGCTATCACGCCTATCCGGCCCATGCGGCCTTTGGCGGCTACAAGCAGTCGGGCATCGGGCGCGAAAACCACCGCATGATGCTGGACCATTACCAGCAGACCAAGAACATGCTGGTCAGCTACAGCCCCAAGAAGCTGGGCTTCTTCTGATCGGGACATGACAAGGCGGGGGCGGCCCGGTCACGGGCCGCCCCTTGCCGCAACCCGCGGCAGGTCACCGGCGTTGGGGCTGATCGTCCACGTCAACTCGGACAGAACCATGCCCAAGGACAGCATCATCGACCCTGAAGACGCCGCGGAAAGCGCGGGGCTGGTTTATGTCAACGACGACATGCCCGGCATCACCCGCCAGCGATCGGGCAAGGGCTTCACCTATCGCGACGCGACCGGCAAGACCATCCGCGACGCGGCCCGTCGCAAGCAGCTGGCCGCGCTGGCCATTCCGCCGGCCTATACCGATGTCTGGATCTGTCCGGACCCGCGCGGCCATATCCAGGCCACCGGCCGCGACGACAAGGGACGCAAGCAGTACCGCTATCACCCTGCCTTCCGCGAGGTCCGCGACGGGGCAAAATACCACCGGATGCTGGATTTTGCCAAGGTGCTGCCGAAGGTGCGCCAGCAGGTGTCCGAGGACATGTCCCGCCGCGGCATGCCCGCCGAGAAGGTGCTGGCGACGGTGGTCTATCTGCTGGAAAACACCATGATCCGGGTCGGCAACGCCGATTACGCCAAGCAAAACAAGTCGCATGGCCTGACCACGCTGAGGACGCGGCACGTCAAGCTGGCGGGCAACGAGGTCCGCTTTCGCTTTCGCGGCAAGAGCGGCAAGGAATGGAACCTGGGCCTGCGGGACCGGCGCATCGCCCGCATCATCAAGGCTGCGCAGGACATTCCGGGTCAGCACCTGTTCCAATATCTTGATGAGGAGGGCCATCCCCATCCCGTCAGTTCGACCGAGGTGAATGCCTATCTGCGCAAGATCAGCGGCAGCAACATCACCGCCAAGGACTTCCGCACCTGGACCGGCACCGTCCTGGCGGCCTTGGCCCTGGCCGAGTTCGAGAAGGCCGACAGCCAGGCCGCCGCCAAGCGCAATGTCCGCGACGCCATCGAGGCGGTGGCGGCGCGGCTTGGCAACACCCCCACCATCTGCCGCAAGTGCTATGTCCATCCGCAGGTGATCGATGCCTATCTGGCAAACGAACTGAAGCTGGAATTGCAGGGCAGTATCGACGACAATCTGAACAGCGCCGACCTGCATCCCGAGGAAAAGCAGGTCATGCGCTTTCTGAAACGGAGGTTGAAGGCATGAGCACGGTCACCGCCACATCCGAGGCGCTGCAGCTGATCGAGGAGATCGTGGCCGACCACGGCCCTGTCCTGTTCCACCAGTCGGGGGGCTGCTGCGACGGGTCCTCGCCCATGTGCTATCCGCAAGGCGATTTCCGCGTGGGAGAGCGCGACGTCAAGCTGGGAGAGATCGGCGGCGCACCTTTCTATATCTCGGCCAGCCAGTACGAGGCATGGAAGCACACCGACCTGATCATCGACGTGGTGGCGGGCCGGGGCGGCATGTTCAGCCTGGACAACGGCCGCGAGAAGCGCTTCCTGACCCGGTCCGAGATGTGCCGGATCTGATCCCTCCGGCGTTGTGACCCCGGTCGCGATCCGCTAGAGACGACGCGATCCTGTCAGCAAAGTGAACCTCATGTCCCACAGCGTCTTCATCGATGGCGAAGCCGGCACCACCGGCCTGCAGATCCGCGACCGGCTTCTGGGGCGCGATGACATCCGCCTGGTCCAGGTCGATCCCGCGCGGCGCAAGGATCCGCAGGCGCGGCGCGAGGCTTTTGAACAGGCCGACTTGGCGATCCTGTGCCTGCCTGACGATGCCGCGCGCGAGGCGGTGGACCTGACGCGCGACATGGGCGTGCGGCTGATCGACGCCTCGACCGCGCACCGGATCGACCCGAACTGGGTCTTCGGCTTTCCCGAACTAAATTCCGGCATGCGCCGGCAGATCGCCGCAGCGCGCCATGTCAGCAATCCCGGCTGTTATTCGACCGGCGCCATCGCCATGATCGCGCCCTTGGTCAAGGCCGGGCTGATCGACGAGGCCGAGGCGCTGTCGATCAACGCGGTCAGCGGTTATACCGGCGGCGGCAAAGCGCTGATCTCCGACTACGAGGCCGGGACCGCGCCCGTGCATTTCGTCTATGGCCTGACGCAGCGCCACAAGCACATCCCCGAGATCATGACCCGCGGCGGGCTGCTGATGCAGCCGATCTTCGCACCCTCGGTCGGCAATTTCGCGCAGGGCATGGCGGTGCAGCTGCCCCTGCATCTGGGCGGCGACCGCACGATCCGGGCGCTGCACCAGGCGCTGTCGGATCATTATCAGGACCAGGATTTCGTCCAGGTCGTCGCGGCGGCGGATCTGGGCGACCGCATCAACCCCACCGCGCTGAACAACACCAACCTGATGCGCATCAGCGTCCATGGCGACGAGGAGATTGGCTGCGCGACCGTCATCGCGGTGCTGGACAACCTGGGAAAGGGCGCGTCGGGGGCTGCAGTGCAGAACCTGAACATCATGCTGGGACTGCCCGAGGCGGCAGGCCTCTGAGCCAGGCGCGAAAATCGACCGGGCCCGCCGATAGGTTTTGACGGAGCCGGGGCGCGGCGGGTAAGCCGGGGTGCAGGGCCCCGGAAGTGGCGGGTCCGACGCATCGTGGTTTTGTCCAAGGTTTCGCAATGGCCCGCATTTACGCCGATCTGGGGTTCGACCAGACCAATCTCGATCTCAGCCTGCTCTATTACGACGCGCTTGAGACCCAGTTCCTGAACAACCACAATGTGCTGAACCGCGGCCGCGTGATCGAGGATCTGCTGGTCGTGGTCTACGAGAACCAAGGCACCTTGGCCGCCGTCGGCCTGGGCGGCGCGGGCATCCGGATGATCGGCGACCGCATCACCGGCGGCACCCTCACCAATATCAGCCAGGTGCTGTCGGATGGGGACGACTATCAGAACCATTTTGAGTTCGACCGGATCAGCCTGCCGCTGGTCGAGTTCTATGACTCGATGCTGAGCTTTTCGCGCGCCGATGACAACCGGCTGATCGAGCGCGCGCTTTCGGGCGATGACACTTTCGAGCTGAGCTTTCAGGCGGACCGGGCCTTTGGCATGGCCGGCAACGACACGCTTTACGGCTTTGGCGGAAGCGACACCCTGGGCGGCGGCTCGGGGCGCGACGCGATCCATGGCGGCAGGGGCGACGACCGGCTGATGCTGGACGGCCAGGACGACCTTTTGGACGGGGGGCTCGGCCGCGACTGGCTGGCCGTGCGGGGAGACAGGGCCGCGCAGATCGACCTGGCCCGGACGGACCGGCAGGACACGGGGCACGGCATGGACCGCATCCTGAACATCGAAAACCTGCAGGGCGGGGCGGGCGCGGACCGGCTCAGCGGCGATGCCCTGGCCAACCTGATCCAAGGCGGCGGGGGCGCGGATCGCCTTGCCGGCCGCCGTGGCGGCGACCTGCTGGTGGGGCAGGACGGAAACGACAGGCTGGACGGCGGCATCGGGGCCGATCTGCTGGAGGGCGGGTCCGGCAGCGACCAATTGATCGGCGGCCTGGGCGCGGACCGGCTGACGGGCGGTCTGGGCGGGGATGTCTTTGTCTTCCGGACCTTGGATGACAGCCGGTTTGCCGGCCGCGATATCATCACCGATTTCAACGCCCGCGGCGACCGGATCGACCTGGGTGCCATCGATGCCGACCTGCTGGCGGCCGGCAACAATGCCTTCACCTTGCAGATCGGCGGCGAGCTTGAGCCGGGCCGCGGCGGGCAGCTGATCGCGCTGCGCAGCGTCCGCGGCCCGGCCCAGACCGACCTGCTGATGGACGTGGATGGCGACGGACAGGCGGATGCGGCCGTCCGGCTGGCCGGGCATCACGCGTTGACCGAGGCGAACTTCATCCTGTGACCTCAGGCTCTGCCTGATTTTCGGGCAAGAGCTTTCTGGCCCGGGCCGGCGGTGCCGCGCGGGCTTGCCAAGCCTTCGGCGCGGTTGTCTCTGGCAGTGATGAAGCGGCTTTCAATCATCGTGGTCGAACGGGACCGGGACCGGGCGCTGAGGATCGTGGACGGTCTGCGCGCCTCGGGCGATCATGCGGTGACCGTGATCGCCGAGGAAACCGGCTTGGCCCGCCGCATTGCCGACCAGCAGCCGGACATCGTGCTGATCGACGTGGCCGATCCTTCGCGTGACGTGCTGGAGGAGCTGGCCCTGATGTCGGGGCCGTTGGACCGGCCCGTGGCCATGTTCGTCGACCGGTCGGACGAACAGCTGACCCGCGCGGCGATCGAGGCGGGAGTCTCGGCCTATGTCGTCGACGGGCTGCACAGGGACCGCATCAAGCCGATCCTGGACGCAGCGATCGCCCGGTTCCACATGTTCCAGAAGATGCGCGCCGAACTGGCCGCCACCAAGGCCGCGCTGGAGGAGCGCAAGATCATCGACCGCGCCAAGGCCATCCTGATGAAGGCGCGCGGCATCGACGAAGAGGCCGCCTATGCCCTGCTGCGCAAGACCGCGATGGACCAGAAGCGCCGCGTGGCCGACATCGCGCAGCAGCTGGTCATGGCGGCGGGGCTCTTGTCATGACCGACCGGCTGCGCCTGGGCTATCTGCCGCTGACCGATGCCGCGCCGCTGATCATCGCGCAGGAGCTGGGATTTGCCGCCGAAGAGGGGCTGGCGCTGGACCTGGTCCGCGTCGGCAGCTGGGCGCAAAGCCGCGACCTGCTGGGCACGGGCGGGATCGATGCGGCGCATATGCTGGTGCCCATGCCCATTGCGCAAAGCCTGGGGCTGGGGCCGGCCTATCCGGAGTTCGACCTGCTGATGGTCCTGTCCCAGGGCGGGCAGGCGATCGCTGTCTCCTCGGCGCTGGAGGCGCGGCTGCGCGACGGGGGGCATGGCTTTGAGTTCGATGACCCTTTGGCGGCGCGTGCGGCGTTGGCAAAGGCGCATCCGGGGCAGCTGCGGGTTGGCGTCCCCTTTCCCTTTTCGACCCAGGCCGAACTGGTGCGGCACTGGCTGGACGGCACCGATCTGGCCCACCGGCTGACCATCCACACGGTTCCGCCCCCGCAGATGGCCGATGCGTTGGCCGCGGACGAGGTCGACGCCTGTTGCGTGGGCGAGCCTTGGGCATCGTTTGCTGTCGAACACGGCAGGGGCGCGCTGCTGCTGGCGGGCCGCGCGATCTGGGCCGCCGCGCCCGAAAAGGGCTTGGTGATGACCCGCGACCGGGCCGAGGCGCGCCCCGGCCAGACCGGCCGGCTGATGCGGGCGCTGTGGCGCGCGGGCCGCTGGCTGGACCAGCCCGACGCGCGGGGCACCGCGGCCGAGATCCTGTCGCGCGCCGATTACCTGAACCTGTCGCCGGAGATTTGTGAACGCGGTCTCTTGGGCCGGTTGCACGTGACCGCGACCGGTGAACTGCGCCAGTTTCCCGACTTCGTCCGCTTTCACGCCCAGGGGGCCACCTTTCCCTGGCGCAGCATCGCCGCGATGCTGGGTGCACGCATGGCGCAGCGCCACGGCCTGGACCCGGATCAGGCGATGACGCGGGCGGCGGCCTGTTTCCGAACCGACCTTTATCGCCGCCACCTGCGCCAGGCCGGCGCCGACCTGCCCGGATCCTCGGCCAAGGTCGAGGGCGCGATCGCGGCCCCGACCGCCGTGGCGGCAGAAAAAGGGCAGATGATTCTGGGTCCCGATGCCTTTTTCGACGGTCATGTCTTCGACATGGCGTCCGATACGCGCTGAATTCTCAGGCAGTCTGCCCCATTTCGCAGCCACCGCGAACATCGCGGGCCAGCAGGTCCCCCTGCGGCTTGACCGCCGGTCCCCCAGCCGCAATCCTAGGATCAAGTCGGATGCAACGGCGCTCCGAACTTCGATCTGTCCGCAAGGAAGCGGGCCTTCCCCTTCAGGCAATGTCGCCACCGTATTCGTGCCCCTCGATGGGCGGCGATGCCGGTGGCTTTCGTTTTTCCGGCCCGCATCCCGACCCGCGGACTGACAGCAAGGACCAGCCAGATGACCCTGTTCAAGCCCTCGTCCCGCCGCAGCTTCCTGAAATCGGCCAGTGGCGCCTTGGCCACCATGGCCGCCGCCCGCCTGGCCCTGCCGGGCGGCGCCTGGGCCGCCACGCCCGCGCCCGAGGTCACGGGTTGCAAGCTGGGCTATATCGCACTGACCGACAGCGCGCCGCTGATCATCGCCCTTGAAAAGGGCTTTTTCGCGAAACATGGCATGCCCGACGTGCTGGTCGAAAAGCAGGCCAGCTGGGGGGCGACGCGCGACAACATGGCGCTCGGCTCGGGTTCCGGCGGGATCGACGGCGGGCATATCCTGCGGCCCAAGGTGCATCTCTATTCCACCGGCAGCGTGATGCAGAACAGCCAGCCGCTGCCGATGTACACGCTGTTGAACCTGAACGAGGACGGGCAGGGTCTGTCCGTGCGCCAGGATTATGCCGACAGCGGCGTGGGCCTGGACAGCGGCCCCCTGAAGGAGATCTTTGCCGCCCGCAAGGCCGCCGGCCAGGACGTGCCGGTCGCCATGACCTTCCCCGGCGGCACGCATGACCTGTGGATGCGCTACTGGCTGGCGGCGGGGGGCATCGACCCGGTCTCCGAGGTCGACCTGATCGTCGTGCCGCCCCCGCAGATGGTCGCCAACATGAAGGTCGGCAACATGGAGGCCTTCTGCGTCGGAGAGCCGTGGAACGAGCAGCTGGTGAACCAGAAGATCGGCTTTACCGCTACCACCACCGGTGAGCTGTGGAACCGCCATCCCGAAAAGGTGCTGGGCATGCGGGCGGCCTGGGTGGACGCCAACCCCAATGCCACCGTCGCCCTGATGATGGCGGTGATGGAGGCGCAGATGTGGTGCGACCTGCCCGAGAACAAGCAGGAGATGGCCGAGATCATCGGCCGCCGCCAGTGGTTCAACGTGCCTGTCGCGGACATCATCGGTCGCATCCAGGGCCGGATCAACTATGGCAATGGCCGGGTCGAGGATCGGCCGGGCCTGGCGATGAAGTTCTGGGGCGAAAACGGCGAAACCTCCTATCCGTGGAAGTCGCTGGACAGCTGGTTCATCACCGAGAACAAGCGATGGGGTTATCTGCCGGGCGACCTGGACACGGCTGGGCTGGTCGACCGCACGAACCGCAGCGACCTGTGGCTGGCCGCCGCCAAGGGGCTGGGCCTGTCGGTCGATTTCGGCGACAGCCGCGGGGTCGAGACCTTCTTCGACGGCAAGAGCTTTGATCCGGCGAACCCCGACGCCTATCTGGACGCCCAGTCCATCAAGGCGATGGTGTGACCCGATGAACGTCACCGCATTGAAGCGCAAGCTGGACCTGACCCCCAGGCCCGCAGCCCCCTCCACAGCCCCCGTCGTGGCCCTGCCCCCCCGCAGCCCCGACCGCCTGGCCCCCTGGCGCAAGCGCGGCGTGTCGCTGGCCGGCAACGTCCTGCCGCCGCTGGCCGTGCTGGTCGTCCTGCTGACGATCTGGCAGGTCGGCGCCTCGGGCAAGGGCAGCGGCCTGCCCACGCCGGTGCAGGTCTGGATCGACAGCGGCTTCCTGATCCTGGAGCCGTTCTACGTCTATGGCACCCAGGACATCGGCCTGGGCTGGCGCGTCCTGACCTCGCTGGAGCGCGTGGCCTATGGGTTCGGGCTGGCCGCCGTGGTCGGCGTGCTGACCGGCGCGGTCATCGGGCAATCGGCGCTGATGATGCGCGGCTTCGATCCGATCTTCCAGATCCTGCGCACGGTGCCGCCGCTGGCCTGGCTGCCCATCAGCCTGGCCGCCTTCATGGACAGCGGGCCGTCGGCGATCTTCGTGATCTTCATCACCGCGATCTGGCCCGTGATCATCAACACCGCCGCGGGCGTGCGCGCCATCCCGCAGGATTACCGCAATGTCGCCGCCGTCCTGCGCCTGAACCAGGTCGAGTTCTTTTGGAAGATCATGGTCCCCGCCGCCGCCCCCTACATCTTTTCGGGGCTGCGCATCGGGGTGGGCCTGTCCTGGCTGGCCATCGTCGCGGCCGAGATGCTGACTGGCGGCGTGGGCATCGGCTTCTTCATCTGGGACGCGTGGAACAGTTCGCGGCTCAGCGACATCATCGTGGCCCTGGCCTATATCGGCGGCACGGGCTTCATCCTGGATCGTCTGGTCGGCTGGATCGGACGCATCGTCTCTCGCGGCACGGCCGGGTAAGGGGAAAGACCGATGAAATATCTTCAGATCGACCATGTCTCCAAGACCTTCGTGACGGGGCCCAAGCAGACCCATGTCCTGTCCGACATCACCCTGACCATCGACAAGGGCGAATTCGTCAGCATCATCGGCCATTCCGGCTGCGGGAAATCGACCCTGCTGAACCTGATCGCCGGCCTGACCGAGGTGACGACCGGCGCCATCATGCTGGACGGCCGCGAGGTCAACGCGCCGGGTCCCGACCGCGCGGTGGTGTTCCAGAACCACAGCCTGCTGCCCTGGCTGACGGTCTATGACAACATCAAGCTGGCGGTTAGCAAGGTCTTCGGCACGACGAAATCGCGGGCCGAACGCCACGACTGGATCATGCAGAACCTGGACCTGGTGCAGATGAGCCATGCCGCGGACAAGCGGCCCGGCGAGATCTCGGGCGGGATGCGCCAGCGCGTGGGCATTGCCCGGGCCCTGGCGATGGAGCCCAAGGTCCTGCTGCTGGACGAACCCTTCGGCGCGCTGGACGCGCTGACCCGCGCACATCTGCAGGACGCGGTGATGGACATCCATGCCCGGCTTGGCAACACGATGATTATGATCACCCATGACGTGGACGAATCCGTGCTGCTGGCCGACCGGATCGTGATGATGACGAACGGCCCCGCCGCCACCATCGGCGAGGTGCTGACCGTGCCGCTGGCCCGACCCCGCGACCGCATCCGGCTGGCCAGCCATCCCGACTATGTCCGCGCCCGCGAAGGCGTACTGCGGTTCCTTTATGAACGCCACCGCTTCGTCGAAGCCGCGGAGTAGACCCATGACAAAGAACCTTGTGGTGATCGGCGCGGGCATGGCCTCGGGCCGGATGCTGGAGCATCTGTTCGAGGCGGCCCCCGGCCAGTGGAACGTGACCCTGTTCAACGCCGAGCCGCGCGGCAATTACAACCGGCTGATGCTGTCGCCGGTGCTGTCGGGCGACAAGACCTATGACCAGATCGTCACCCATGACGAGGCCTGGTATGCCGCCCATGGCGTCGCCTGCCGCTTTGGCGAAAGCGTGACCGCGATTGACCGTCAGCCCCAGGTCGTCCACGGCGCGCACGGGCCTGTGCCCTATGACGCGCTGGTCATCGCGACCGGATCGGCCCCCTTCATCATCCCGCTGCCGGGGCACAGGCTGCCCGGAGTCGTCGCCTATCGCGACCTGGAGGACACCAACGCCATGATCGCCGCCAGCCGCCCGGGCGCGCGGGCGGTCGTCATCGGCGGCGGTCTACTGGGGCTGGAGGCCGCCGCCGGCATGGCGGCCCGCGGGGCCGAGGTGACCGTGATCCACCTGATGGGCCATCTGATGGAACGCCAGCTGGACCCTGCCGCCGCCTATCTGCTGCAGCGCGATCTGGAAGGCCGCGGCATCCGCGTCCACTGCAAGGGCGCCACCAAGGCGATCCTGGGCACCGACCGGGTCGAGGCGGTGCTGCTGGAGGACGGGACCCTCTATCCCGCCGACCTGGTCTGCATGGCCGTGGGCATCCGCCCCGAAACGCGGCTGGCCAATGACGCGGGGCTGGAGGTCGCGCGCGGCATCACCGTCGATGACCAGATGCGCAGCAGCGACCCGGCGATCTTTGCCCTTGGCGAATGCGTCGAACACGACGGGCAGCTCTTCGGCCTTGTCGCGCCGCTCTATGATCAGGCCAAGGTTCTGGCGGCGACGCTGGCGGGGCAGGATGCCGCGTTCCGGCCCGTCCAGACCGCCACGAAACTGAAGGTCACCGGCTGCGACCTGTTCAGCGCGGGCGATTTCGCCGATGCGCCGGGGCGCGAGGATATCGTGTTCCGCGATCCGGGCCGTGGCATCTACAAGCGCCTGATCCTGGAAGGAGACCGGCTGATCGGCGCCGTGATGTATGGCGACACGGCCGACGGGGCCTGGTTCTTTGACAAGATCCGCACGGGCGCGGATATCTCGCCCAACCGCGACACGCTGATATTCGGTCCCGCCTTTGCCGGAGGGCCCGGCGCGGACCCTCTGGCAGCCGTTGCAGCCTTGCCGCCTGAGGCGGAGATCTGTGGCTGCAACGGCGTCTGCAAGGGACAGATCACCGCCGCCATCCAGGGCGGCGCGACGACACTGGACGCGGTGCGCGGCCTGACCAAGGCCAGCGCCAGTTGCGGCACCTGCACGGGGCTGGTCGAACAGGTCATGGCGCTGAGCCTGGGCGACGGCTTCGCGGCCAACGCCAACCCGCCGATGTGCACATGCACCGATCACACGCATGAGGACGTGCGCCGCCTGATCAAGTCGATGGGGCTGAAATCCATCCCGGCGGTAATGCAGGAGCTGGGCTGGCGCAGCGTGGGCGGTTGCGCCTCCTGCCGCCCGGCGCTGAACTATTACCTGATCGCGGATTGGCCACTGGACTATCGCGACGACCGGCAAAGCCGCTTCGTGAACGAACGCAACCATGCCAATATCCAGAAGGACGGCACCTATTCGGTCGTCCCGCGCATGTGGGGCGGCGTCACCACCGCCGCCGAACTGCGCGCCATCGCGGATGCCGCCGACCGATACGCGGTGCCGATGATCAAGGTCACCGGCGGCCAGCGCATCGACCTGCTGGGCGTTCGGAAAGAGGACCTGCCCGCGATCTGGGCCGACTTCAACGACGCGGGGATGGTGTCGGGGCATGCCTATGCCAAGGGCCTGCGCACCGTGAAGACCTGCGTGGGCCAGCAGTTCTGCCGCTTCGGCACGCAGGATTCGACGGGCCTCGGCATCCGGCTGGAAAAGCTGCTCTGGGGGTCCTGGACGCCGGCCAAGGTCAAGCTGGGCGTGTCCGGCTGTCCGAGGAACTGCGCGGAGGCGACCTGCAAGGATATCGGCATCGTCTGCGTGGACAGCGGGTTCCAGATCAGCGTGGCGGGCGCGGCCGGCATGGACGTGCGGGAAACCGTGCCGCTGCTGACCGTCCCTGACGCGGATGCGGTCTGCGACGTGGTCGCGGCCTTTGTCCAACTGTACCGAGAGAACGCGCGCTATCTGCACCGCATCTACAAGTGGGTGGACAAGGTGGGGCTGGACTGGTGCCGCGACCAGGTGACCGACCCCGCGATCCGCGCCGCGCTGGTGGCGCGCTTTGCCGAAAGCCAGGCGATCTATCAGACCGACCCCTGGGCAGATCACGCCGCCCGCCCCACCGATTGGGCGCCCGTCGCCGATCTGACCCTGAGGGCCGCAGAATGAGGAGATCCGCATGAGCCGGTTCATCGACATCGCCGCGTTGGACGACATCCCCCGTCAGGGCGCCCGCGTGGTCCGGACGCCGCTGGGGTGCGTGGCGGTCTTTCGCACCGCCGACGACCAGGTCTTTGCTCTGGACGACCGCTGCCCGCACAAGGGCGGACCGCTGTCCGAGGGGATCGTTCACGGCGCCCAGGTCACCTGCCCGCTGCACGGCTGGGTCTTCGACATGGCCACGGGATCGGCGCAGGGGGCCGATGAGGGGCGCGTGGCCACCTATGCCGTGAGCTGCGAAAACGGTCGGGTGCTGCTGGACGCCGCCTTCCTGTCCGGGCGCAGGGCGGCATGACGGCGCCGGTCCGGACGACCTGCCCCTATTGCGGGGTGGGCTGCGGGGTCTTGGCGACGCCGGACGGGCAGGGCGGGCTGCGGATCGCGGGCGACCCCGATCACCCTGCCAATGGCGGCCGTCTTTGCGTCAAGGGCGCCGCCTTGGGCGAGACCCTGGCCACCGCCGGTCGCCTGCTGACCCCGCGCATCGGCGGGGCCGAGGCCGGCTGGAACCAGGCGCTGGACCTGATCGCCGACCGCTTTGCCACCGCGATCCGCGATCACGGCCCGGATTCTGTGGCGATGTATGTTTCAGGCCAGCTGCTGACCGAGGATTACTATGTCGCCAACAAGCTGATGAAGGGCTTTGTCGGCAGCGCGAATATCGACACGAACAGCCGGCTCTGCATGGCGTCCAGCGTGGCGGGCCACCGCCGCGCCTTCGGGTCCGACACGGTGCCGGGTCTTTACGAGGACCTGGAGCAGGCCGATCTGGTGGTGCTGACCGGCTCGAACCTGGGCTGGTGCCACCCGGTCCTGCATCAGCGCCTGATGGCCGCCCGCGCCGCCCGCCCTGACCTGCGCATCGTCGTCATCGACCCGCGCCGGACCGCCACCTGCGAGGGCGCCGACCTGCATCTGCCGATCGCGGCGGGGGCGGATGCGCATCTGTTCAACCTGCTGCTGTGCCATCTGTTCGACACCGGCCGGATGAACGCCGATTTCCTGCCCCATCTGGCGGGGCTGGACGCCGCGTTGGAGGCTGCACGGGACAGCCGTCCTGCCGCGACGGGGCTGGACCCGCAGGACCTGGCGGCCTTCCTGGACCTGTGGGCCGGGGCTGAGAAGGTGGTCACCGTCTATTCCCAGGGCATCAACCAGTCCGACAGCGGCACCGACAAGGTGAACGCGATCCTGAACTGCCACCTGGCCACGGGGCGCATCGGGCGGCCCGGCATGGGCCCCTTCAGCGTCACCGGCCAGCCCAATGCCATGGGCGGGCGCGAGGTGGGCGGCCTGTCCAACATGCTGGCCTGCCATCTGGAGCTGGAGAATCCCGCCCATCGCGCCGCCGTCCAGACGTTCTGGAACGCGCCGCGCATGGCACAGCGGCCCGGCCTGAAGGCCGTGGACCTGTTCCGCGCGGTCGAGGAGGGCCGCATCAAGGCGCTGTGGATCCTCCACACCAACCCCGCGGTGACCATGCCCGAGGCCGACCGCGTCGCCCGCGCCATCGCCGCCTGCGATTTCGTCGCGGTCAGCGAGGCCTGGCCCGATACCGACACGGCGCGGCTGGCGGATGTGCTGCTGCCTGCCGCCGCCTGGGGCGAAAAGGACGGCACCGTCACCAATTCCGAACGCCTGATCAGCCGCCAGCGGGCGGCGCTGCCGCCGGCGGGGCAGGCGCGGCCGGATTGGTGGGCATTGGCCCAGGTCGCGCAGCGCATGGGGTTCCAGGGCTTCGACTGGTCGGGACCGGCCGGGATCTTTGCCGAACATGCGGCGCTGTCCGGCGTCGCAGGCCGGCTGGGCAGCGACTTCGACATTTCGCAACTGGTGGGGGTGGACTACGGTCGGATGTCGCCGGTCCACTGGCCACAGGGACCCGCGCAGCGCGGCGGCCGGTTCTTTGGCAGCGGCCGGTTCCACGCGCCCGACGGGCGGGCGCGGATGGTTTCGGTCCGGGCAACCCTGCCTGTGCGCGACCCGGAGGGCGTCCTGCTGAACACCGGCCGCATCCGCGACCAGTGGCACAGCATGACGCGCACCGGCCTCTCTCCGCGCCTGTCGCGGCACCTGGCCGAGCCCTATTTGGAGTTGCACCCGCAGGATGCCGAGCGGTTCGGCTTGGCCGGCGCCGATCTGGTGCAGCTGCGGAACGACCACGGCCGAGCCGTCCTGCGGGTGATGATCAGCGACCGGGTGGCACCCGGCCATCCCTTTGCGCCGATGCACTGGAGCGGCCAGACGGCCCCCACCGGGCGCATCGACGCGCTGGTTCCGGGGCTGACGGACCCGATCTCTGGCCAGCCGGCCAGCAAATCGGCCCCGGTCCGGTTGGCCCGCTATGCCGCGGCCTGGCACGGTTATCTTGTGACCACGCGGGATGTTGCGCCCGATTGCGGCTATTGGGCCAAGGCGCGGCTGGCCGGGGGCTGGCAGCTGGAGCTTGCCGACAGCGTCACCCCGGCTGACTGGGTGGCCTGGGCCGTGGCGCTGCTGGATCTGGGCCAACCCTCGATTCTGCTGCAGGACAGCGCCCGGGGGCGTCACCGGATGGCCTTTCACCGCGACGGCAGGCTGCAGGCGGCGCTGTTCATTGCGCCCGAACCGGTGCTTCTGTCGCGCGACCACCTGGTCGGGCTGCTGGATCGTGAGGCGCCGCATGCGCTGGCAGGCCGTCCCTCGGCGGACATGCCGGATCCGGGGCCGACGATTTGCGCCTGTCTGAATGTCGGGCTGAACACCATCCGGCGGGCCTTGGCCGGCGGAGGCCTGAACAGCGTCACGGAAATCGGGCAGGCCCTGGGAGCAGGCAGCAATTGCGGATCCTGTCGGCCAGAACTGGCGGCGCTGCTGGCCCGCGCGCAGAGGCCCGCGGCGGCCGAATGACAGGGGTGGCAGCACCGAAGCGTGAACAAATGCATTCTTGACAAAAACCAGCAGGGAATTATGCGGACGCATCCTTCGTCTTTATCCAAGGGCATCCCCGCATGTTTTTCTCTGCTTCGGGCCTGCGCGGCTTCGGGAACAGCCCCTGCATGATCACCCGGAACGGCGTGATGACCTATGCCGAACTGGCCGACGCCAGCGCACGGTTCGCCGCCCGCCTGCCCGCGCAGCGGGGACTGGTGGCCATCGAGATGCTGCCGAACCCCGTGACCGTCGCGGCCTATCTGGGCGCGCTGCAGGCCGGCCACGCGGTCATGCCCCTGCCCGCAGGCCAGCCCGAGATCACCCGCAAGCTGGAGGGCCGGTTCCGCCCCGCCGTCAGCTGGCGCAGCACGGGCGATCGCAGCCGGCTGATCTTTCACGAGCACCCGGCACGGGTCCATGACGACCTGGCGCTGCTGCTGTCCACATCCGGCAGCACGGGCGAGGGGCGGGGCGTCCGCCTGTCGGCCGGCGCGGTCGAGGCCAATGCCCGCAGCATCGCCGACTATCTGCGGATCGCGCCCGGGGATCGGGCGGCGCTGGTCCTGCCGCTGCATTATTCCTATGGCCTGTCGGTGCTGCATTCGCATCTGGCCCAAGGCGCCAGCCTGTGGCTGGAGACGGGCTCGGTCGCCGCGCCGGGGTTTCTGGCGGCGCTGGAGGCGTCGGGGGCGACCAGCCTTGCCGGCGTGCCGCATCATTTCCGGCTGCTGGCGGGGGCAGCGGAGGCGCTGCCCCCGCGCCTGTCCTGCCTGACGGTCGCGGGCGGCGCCATGCCGCCCTCCGAAGTGCGGCATTGGGCCGATGTCATGGCCGCCCGCCGGGGCCGTTTCGTGGTGATGTATGGCCAGACCGAGGCCACCGCCCGCATCGCCTATCTGCCCCCCGAACAGGCCGCCGTCGCGCCCGATGCCATCGGGCAGGCCATTCCCGGCGGCAGCCTGATGCTGCGCGACGAGACCGGGCACCCGGTCGACCGCCCCGACATGGAGGGGGAACTGGTCTATCGCGGGCCGAACGTGATGATGGGCTATGCCGAAACCGCCGCCGATCTGGCGCGCGGCCCGGACCTGTCCGAACTTGCGACCGGCGATCTGGCGCGCCTTGGGGCGGACGGCTTCTACCGGATCACCGGGCGGCTGTCGCGCATGTCCAAGATCGCGGGCCTGCGCATCGGCCATGACGCGCTGGAACGCGCCCTGGCCGATGCGGGGCATCAGGTCGCCGTCTGGGGCAATGATGACACGATCTGGATCGCGACGGCGCGCCCTTCGGATGCGCTGGCGGCACAGGCCGCGCAGCTGGCCGGCATCGGGGCGCAGCATGTGGTGACCGTGGCCTGTCCCGAATTTCCGCGCCACCCGAACGGCAAGATCGACTATCCGGCGCTGCGGCGCCTGGCCCGGCCCCCGGCCCGCAGCGCCGACCTGCTTCAGGTCTTTGGCCGCACATTCGGCCGCACGGTCAGGCCGACCGACAGCTTTGCCAGCCTGGGCGGGGATTCGCTGCAGCATGTGGAACTGTCGCTGATGATCGACCAGCGCCTTGGCGGGTTGCCGACCGGATGGGAGCAGATGCCCGTCGCGCAGCTGATGCGCGCGCCGGGCACCCGCAAGAGCCGCATCCCGATGGATGTCCTGGCGCGGGGGCTGGCGATCCTGGCGGTGGTGACCGCGCATCAGACGAACTGGCCCGTCTATGGCGGGGCGGCGGCCATGATGATCCTGCTGGGGATGAGCGTCGCGCAGCATCGCCGGCAGGCCTTGGCCGCAGGCGATGCCTTGGGCTTCCTGCGGCCGGCCCTGAGAGTCCTGCTGCCCTATTTCCTGGTCCTGGCAGGCTATGCGCTGGCCTGGCAGCAGGTGCCCTGGGCTTCGGTCGCGCTGATGGGCAACCTGGCCCTGACCGTGCCCGAGACGCATCTGATGCTGCCCTATCTCTACTGGTTCGTCGAAGCCTATATGCAGATCAGCCTGCTG
Source organism: Paracoccus sp. T5 (assembly GCF_048538155.2). Lineage (GTDB taxonomy): Bacteria > Pseudomonadota > Alphaproteobacteria > Rhodobacterales > Rhodobacteraceae > Paracoccus. Next base: position 3,153,412 of record NZ_CM135809.1, on the reverse strand, counting down.
GTGCTGGTCATGTTCTGGCCGGGGCGGATGCGACGATGGCTGTCGTCCGCTCCCTTCGCGACGGGTCTGGCGATGCTGGCGCTGGCCATGCTGATGCGCGTGACCCTCCCCGAGTTCTGGCCGCTGCCCTCGGGGCGGTCGCAGTTCTCGGTGCCTTGGGTCTTTTATCTCTTTGCCTTCGGCTGGTGCATTGCCACCGCCGCGACCCGCAGCCAGCGGGCGCTGGTGCTGCTGGCCGCCGCGATCGTCATGCCACTGGTGGCCTGGCTGGGCGGCAACTGGTTCGGCGGCTGGATCAAGTACATGAGCCTCCTGGCCCTGATGGTCGCGCTGCTGCATGTCCGCGCCGTCCCCATGCCCCGGCCGCTGGTGCGCGGCTTCATGCACCTGGCGCAGGCGGCCTTCCCGATCTACCTGCTGCACCGGCTGGTGCCCGAGGTGCTGATGCCCATGCTGGACCTGTCGCTGTCGCAGCCCCTGACGGATGCCGTCGCCATCACGGGAGGCATCGGCCTGGGCGTCGCGGCCGGGCGGGCACTTGCCTGGCTGTCGCAACTGCCGGCGGGCCGGGACGGCCTGTTCGGCACGCGCAAACCGGCCCCCTCGGCAGAGAGGCTGGGCGCGGTGGATCGGAAACTTGCCGGGAACATCTAGCTTGGTGGAGCCGAGGGGAATCGAACCCCTGACCTCGTCATTGCGAACGACGCGCTCTACCAACTGAGCTACGACCCCATCGCTGCGATAGATCGCGTCTTGCGCGGGCCTTGTCAAGGGTCTCGGTGGCACCCCGGACGACGGCTGTGCGGGGACCGGGCACCCCCTTATGGGGTGCCCGGGACGGCGCTCATTCCGCGGCCTCGGCATAGGCCTCCAGCGGGGGGCAGGTGCAGATCAAATTGCGGTCGCCATGGGCGTTGTCGACGCGGCCCACGGGCGGCCAGTACTTGTCCACGCGGAAGGCACCCGGCGGAAAGCAGCCCTGTTCGCGGCCATAGGGGCGGTCCCATTCGCGGACCAGGTCCTCGACCGTGTGGGGGGCGTGGCGCAGCGGGCTGTCGGCGGCGCTGATGCGGCCTTCGGCCACGTCGGTGATCTCGGCGCGGATGGCCAGCAGGGCGGTGACAAAGCGGTCGATCTCGGCCTTGGTTTCCGATTCCGTCGGCTCGACCATCAGCGTGCCGCTGACCGGCCAGCTCATCGTAGGCGCGTGAAAGCCATTGTCGATCAGGCGCTTGGCGATGTCATCGACGGTCACGCCATGCTCAGTAAAGGGCCGCGTGTCGATGATGCACTCATGCGCCACCCGCCCGCGATCGCCCATGAACAGGATCGGATAGGCCCCGGCCAGCCGCGCCGCGATATAGTTCGCGTTCAGGATCGCCACGCGCGTGGCCTGGGTCAGGCCTTTGCCGCCCATCATCAGGCAATAGGCCCAGCTGATCAGCAGGATCGACGCCGATCCATAGGGCGCCGCCGACACCGCACCGATCCCTCCCTGCGGATCGCCCGGCAGGAACGGCGCCAGATGCGCCTTCACCCCGATCGGCCCCATGCCGGGACCACCGCCGCCATGCGGGATGGCGAAGGTCTTGTGCAGGTTCAGGTGGCTGACATCGCCGCCGATCTCTCCGGGCTTCACCAGACCGACCAGCGCGTTCATGTTCGCGCCGTCGATATAGACCTGCCCGCCATGTTCATGCGTGATGTCGCAGACCTGCCGGACGGTATCCTCGAACACGCCATGGGTCGACGGATAGGTGATCATCACCGCCGCCAGTCGGTCGCCCGCCTTGGCCGCATGTGCGGCAAAATCCTCCAGGTCGATGTCGCCGTTCGGCGCCGATTTCACCACCACCACCTGCATCCCGCACATCTGCGCCGACGCCGGGTTCGTGCCATGCGCCGACACCGGGATCAGGCAGATGTCGCGCTCCTCTCCGCGCGCCTTGTGATAGGCTTGGATGGTCAGCAGACCGGCATATTCCCCCTGCGCCCCGCTGTTCGGCTGCATGGAGAAGGCGTCGTAACCGGTGATCACGCACAGCTTCTGGGTCAGGTCCGCGATCGCCTCATGATACCCCGCCGCCTGGTCATGCGGCGCGAAGGGGTGCAGCGCGCCGAATTCGGGCCAGGTGATCGGCATCATCTCGGCCGCGGCGTTCAGCTTCATCGTGCAGGACCCCAACGGGATCATCGCCCGGTCCAGCGCCAGGTCGCGGTCCGACAGGCGGCGCATGTAGCGCATCATCTCGGACTCGGCCCGGTTCATGTGGAAGACCGGATGGGTCAGGTAATCGCTCTCGCGCAGCAGGTCCTCTGGGATCGCCGGGTCGGTCGCCGCAGGCGCCGCATCGGTGATCCCGAACGCATCCAGCAGCCGCGTGATCACACCCGCATCTGTCGTCTCGTCGACGCTGATGCCCACGCGGCCGCGGCCGACGCGGCGCAGGTTGATGCCCCGATGCCGCGCGGCGGCCAGAATCCCCGCCTGACCCACGCCCACCTTGACCGTGATCGTGTCAAAGAACGCTTGCGGCGCCACCTCCGCCCCGGCTGCCCGCAGCGCCTCGGCCACCGTCACCGCATGCAGATGCACCCGCTGCGCAATGGCGCGCAGGCCCTCCGGCCCATGGAACACCGCATAGAACCCCGCCATCACCGCCAGCAGCGCCTGCGCGGTGCAGACATTGCTGGTGGCCTTCTCGCGGCGGATATGCTGCTCGCGCGTCTGCAGCGACAGGCGCAGCGCCTGGTTGCCGGAACTGTCGATACTGACGCCGACGATGCGCCCCGGCATCGCCCGCTTCAGCGCATCGCGGCAGGACATGAAGGCCGCGTGCGGCCCGCCATAGCCCATCGGCACGCCGAAACGCTGCGACGAGCCCACGGCGATGTCGGCGCCCATCGCGCCCGGCTCGCGCAAAACGCACAGCGCCAGCAGGTCGGTGGCGACGATGGCCAGCCCACCGGCCGCGTGCAGCGCCTCGATCTCGGGCGTCAGGTCGCGGACATGGCCATAGGTACCGGGATACTGGAACACTGCGGCAAAGACCTGATCCGCCACCAGATCATCGACCGAGCCCTTGATGATCCGGATGCCCAGGGGCGCCGCCCGCGTCTCGATCACGCTGATCGTCTGCGGGTGCAGGTCATGGGCGACAAAGAACGCATCCGCCTTGGACTTCGACTGCCGCCGCGCCATGGCCATCGCCTCGGCCGCCGCCGTCGCCTCGTCCAGCAGGGACGCGTTCGCCACCGGCAGCCCGGTCAGATCCGCCACCATGGTCTGGAAATTCAGCAGCGCCTCCAGCCGCCCCTGCGCGATCTCGGGCTGATAGGGGGTGTAGGCCGTGTACCAGGCCGGGTTCTCCAGGATGTTCCGTTGGATCGCGGGCGGCGTGACGGTGCCGTAATATCCCTGACCGATCAGGCTGGTCATCACGCGGTTCTTGTCCGCCACCTCGCGCATCCGCGCCAGCAGCCCCGCCTCGGACAGCGCGGGCCAGTCCAGCGCATCCGCCTGCCGGATCGCCGCGGGCACGGTCTGCTCGATCAGCTGATCCAGGCTCTCGGCCCCCACCACCCTCAGCATCTCCGCCATCTCGGACGGAGACGGCCCGATATGGCGGCGGTTCGCGAAATCGTCGGGGTTGTAGTCGGTCGGGTTCCAGCGGCCCATGGCGCCTCCTCAGGGGCGCGCGCGGCCCCTTCTTTGTTGTGAAAATACCCACAGGGGGTCCGGGGGCCGCAGCCTCCCGCTTTCGCCGGGCCGCCAGGCCCGGCAGCCGTTCAGCCGACCAGCGCCTTGTAGGCCTCCTCATCCATGAAGCCCTCGGTGGCGCCGGCATCCGCAGGCTTCAGCCGAAAGAACCAGGCCGCCATCGGATCGCCGTTCACGTCGCCGGGATTGTCCGCCAGCGCCGCGTTCACCGCCGTGATCCTGCCCGCCACCGGGGCCACGATGTCGCTGGCAGCCTTGACGCTCTCGATCACCACGATCTCCTCGCCGGCCGCCACCTCGCGCCCCTCCTCGGGCAGCTCGATGAAGACGACGTCGCCCAGCTGGTCGCTGGCGTGGCGGGTGATCCCCACGACGATCTCGTCACCCTCGGCGCGCAGCCATTCATGGTCTTCGGTGTATTTCAGCATAAAACAGTTCCTCAGCGTTTATGGGACGGGGTGACAAAGGGCAGGGCGCAGACGGTGACGGGCAGGCGCTTGCCGCGCAGCTCGGCCCAGAGGGTCGTGCCCTCGGGGATCTCGGCGGGGATCAGCGCCATCGCGACCGGCCCCCCGACCGAGGGGCCAAAGCCGCCCGACCGGACCGTCGCCACCGGCTCGCCCCCGGCCTCTCCGGCAAAGATCTCGACCCCTTCGCGGATCGGTGCGCGACCTTGGGGGCGCAGGCCGCGGCGCAGGATGGACGGCCCTTCGGCCAGTTCCGGCAGAACCCGATCCGCGCCCGGAAACCCGCCCGCGCGGGCGCCGCCGCTGCGGCGCGCCTTGGGGATCGCCCAGCCCAGCCCCGCCTCGGCCGGCGTGACGCCCTCATCCATGTCATGTCCGTAAAGCGGCAGCCCCGCCTCCAGCCGCAGGCTGTCGCGGGCGCCAAGGCCGATGGGCGCCACCTCGGGCTGCTCCAGCAGCACTTGGGCGAACGCCTCCAGCTGCGCCTCGGGGACCGAGATCTCGAACCCGTCCTCCCCGGTATAGCCCGAGCGAGAGATCCACAGCGCCGCCCCCTGCCAGTCGATGATCCGACTGTCCATGAAGCGCATCTGCGTGGCGGCAGGCACCAGCCGCGCCAGCGCCGCCTCGGCCTTCGGGCCCTGCAGCGCCAGCAGCCCGCGATCCGCGACCGGCTCGACCCGGATGCCCGACAGGGTGTGAAGATGGTCGATGTCATGTTCGGCCCGCGCGGCGTTCACCACCAGAAGGTAATGATCGCCGCGATGGGCGAACATCAGGTCGTCCAGGATGCCGCCCGCATCATCGGTGAACAGCCCATAGCGCTGCCGCCCCTGGGGCAGCCCCAGCACATCCGCCGGGATCAGGCTTTCCAGCGCCAGGGCGGCGGTCTCGATGCGGCCATCCTCGGGCCAGACCAGGACCTGGCCCATATGGCCCACGTCGAACAGCCCGGCCTCGGCGCGCGTGTGCAGATGTTCGGCCATCACGCCCATCGGATACTGGACCGGCATCTGCCAGCCGGCAAAGGGCACCATGCGGGCGCCCAGCTGCTGGTGCAGATCGAAAAGGCCGGTCCGGCGGTCGGGCTGCGGGCGGATCGTGTCGGCCATCGGGCCTCCTCAGAATGCTGCCGGGCAGCCGGCATCGGTTGGACGAGGGACGGCCCCCCGCACGACGATGCCCCCTCTGTCCTTGCCCGCCCCTGAACACAGGGTATGGGCGCCTGAGATCGTTATCCCTTCGGCGGGCCTTGCGGCCACTCTCCAGAGTTTCTGCGGAAGACGGTCCTTTTGCCTGAGAGTTCGCCGGGGCGGCTGCTCCTTCGGCCCCGGCGCCTGGCCGGTGTCTCCCGAATTCCTGACTCTCGTGCTAGCCGCAGGCGCCGGCCTAAGCAAGACTTTTGTCGCAATCGATGAGCGAAACGCCGCTTTCCGACCTTGATGGCCGCAGGGTCCGGCGGCACCGCAACATGCAGGACCGCTCGCCGCCGCTGCTGGCAGCGCCACAAGGGCAGGGAAATCCATGAACGGTTGTCCGACCGCAGCAAGGCTCCAACGCCCGAGCGTCAGCCGCGCGGAAAGACAAAGACCCGGTCGCGCCGCAGCATCAGCCACATGGGCGTGCCCGCCGGCGGCAGGAAGACGCCCGGCACCGTGGCGTTCAGGGCGATCGCGCCTTGGTCGGTGCTGAACTCGACCAGCGACTCGCGGCCCAGATAGCGCGCGCGTGTCACGCGGGCGCGGGCGGCGCTGCCATTTTCCGCCGTGGGCGCGGGACCCTGGCCCGCGCGGTCGAAATCCAGCTTCAGATGCTGGGGGCGGATCACGATCTCGACCTCGGCCCCGTCGGGCAGGCCCGGCGTCAGGAACTGGCCAAAGGGCGTGTCGGTCAGCGCACCCTGCACGCGGCCGGTCAGAACGTTGATGTCGCTGAAGAACCCTGCCGCCTGCCGGTCCACCGGCGCATTGTAGAGGTTGTAGGGCGCCCCCTGCTGGACGATCCGGCCGCCGCGCATCAGCAGGATCTGGTCGGCCATGCGCATCGCCTCGTGCGGCTCGTGCGTGACCAGCAGGACGGCCGTGCCCTCCTCCTTCAGCAGGGCCAGCGTCTCGTCGCGGATGCCGTCGCGCAGGCGCTCGTCCAGTCCGCTGAAGGGCTCGTCCATCAGCAGGACGCGCGGCCGTGGCGCCAGCGCGCGGGCCAGCGCGACGCGCTGCTGCTCGCCCCCCGACAGCTCGTGCGGATAGCTGTCGATGTGGCGGCCCATCTGCACGCGGTCCAGCAGCTCGGCCACCCGGCCGCGATGCGCCTTGAAGCCCCCGGCCAGCCCGAAGGCCACGTTGTCGCGCACCGGCAGATGCGGGAACAGCGCGAAATCCTGGAACATCAGCCCGATGGCGCGGCGCTCGGGCGGGACGCGGACGACCGTGTCGCAGATCAGCTGGCCGTCGACCAGGATGCGGCCGCTGTCCTGCATGTCCACGCCGGCGACGATCCGCAGCGTGGTCGATTTCCCGCAGCCCGAGGGCCCCAGCAGGCAGGCGACCTGGCCCGCCTCGACACGAAAGCTGACGTCGTCGACGACGGGAGCCCCGTCAAAGGCGCGCACCAGGTTCTGCACTTCCAGTCGGGCAGGCGTCGTCACGATCCGGTCCAAGCCTTTCGGTCGGGTTCCGCCTGCCCTAGCAGGGGCAGGCCACCCCCGCAACCGCGCGTCAGATCGTCAGGTTCACCGCGCCGCCGTCCAGCAGGATGTTCTGCCCGACGATGAAACGCGCCTGCTGGCTGCACAGAAAGGCGCAGGTCGCGCCGAAATCCTCGGCCGTGCCATAGGTGCCGGTCGGGATGGTGGCCTGCCGGCGGCGGCGCGCCTCGTCCAGGTCGATGCCCTCCTTCTCGGCCACGCCGCGGTCCAGGCCCACGGCGCGGTCGGTGGCATGGATGCCCGGCAGCAGGTTGTTCACGCAGACGCCGCTTGCCGCCACCTGCCGCGACATGCCGGCCACGAAGCCGGTCAGCCCGGCCCGCGCGCTGTTCGACAGGCCCAGCACCGCGATCGGAGAGCGCACAGATTGCGAGGTGATGTTGACGACCCGGCCCCAGCCCCGCTCCATCATGCCCGGCACCAGCGCCTGCATCAGCGCCACCGCCGACAGCATGTTGGCGTCCAGCGCGCGGACAAAGTCGTCGCGGCTCCAGTCGCGCCAGTCGCCGGGGGGCGGGCCGCCGGCATTGGTCACCAGGATGTCGGCATGACCCACCGCCTCCAGCACGCGGGCGCGGCCGGCCTCGGTGGTGATGTCGGCGGCGACGGGGGTGACGGTTACGCCGTGGCGCTCGGCGATCTCATGGGCGGTGCGGGTGATCTCGGCCTCGGTGCGGCTGTTGATGACCAGATCGACCCCGGCGGCGGCCAGCGCCTCGGCGCAGCCCCGGCCCAGTCCCTTCGAGGCGGCGCAGACCAGCCCCCGCTTTCCCCTGATCCCCAGATCCATCGCATCCTCCTGTCCCGTTCGGCGGGCAGGAAACGCGGCCCGCGCGGCTTTGTCAAACGGGAAGGGCCGGGGGTGGGGGGACGCAGCCCGCCGCGGCGGGGCCAAGGGCTTCGACGGCCCCCGCCAGGCCGCCCCCTCAGCGGGCGATGGCGTCGCGGATCGCGCGCATGTTGGCGCCATAGACCTGCGCCTTCTCCACCGACCCGCCCTTGAAGACCGCCGATCCCGCGACCAGCACATCGGCGCCGGCCATGGCCACCAGCGGCGCTGTCGTCGGATCGACGCCGCCATCCACCTGGATATGGATTGGCCGGTCGCCGATCATGCCGCGCAGGCGGGCGATCTTGTCGACCTGGCTGTGGATGAACTTCTGGCCGCCGAAACCCGGGTTCACGGTCATCACCACCACCATGTCGCAGAGGTCCAGAAGGTATTCGACCGCCTCGACCGGGGTGCCGGGGTTCAGCGCGATGCCGGCCTTTTTCCCCGTCGCGCGGATCGCCTGCAGGGTGCGGTGCGGATGCGGCCCTGCCTCGACATGGGCGCTGATCATGTCCGCGCCCGCCTCGGCATAGGCCTCGATATAGGCGTCCACCGGCGTGATCATCAGATGCACGTCCATGAAGGTCTTCACATGCGGCCGGAACGCCTTCACGGCGGGCGGGCCAAAGGTCAGGTTGGGGACGAAATGGCCGTCCATCACGTCGACATGGACCCAATCCGCGCCCTCGGCCTCGATGGCGCGGATCTCGGCGCCGAAATTGGCGAAGTCGGCGGACAGGATCGACGGGGCGATCTTGATCGTGCGGTCAAAGCTCATCGGGATCTCCTGGGGCTATTCCGCCGCCGCCTGCCTGCTTGCGCGGTCCACGTCAAGCCCGCCCTGAAAGACGCGGCTGGCGCGGATGTCGGACGCGGTCAGCGTGGACAGCGCGGCCGCATCCAGCGGACCCCGCGCCTCGTTGAACAGCCGGTTCGCCTGGCGCAGCCGCGCCCGGTCCAGCGCGTTGCGGATGGACCGCGCATTGGCGAAATGCGGCTGGTGGCGCCGGGCCGCGACATAGGCCGCCATCGCCTCGCGCGCCGGATCGTCCAGCGCATAGTTCTGCCTCCGGAGCATCCCCTCGGCGATGACCAGCAACTCGTCATCGCGGTAGTCCGGAAATTCGATGTGATGGGCGATCCTCGACCGAAAGCCGGGGTTCGAGGCAAAGAACCGGTCCATGCGGTCGGCATAGCCCGCCAGGATCACCACCAGGTCGTCGCGGTTGTTCTCCATCACCTGCAGCAGGATCTCGATGGCCTCCTGGCCGTAATCCCGCTCGTTTTCCGGACGGTAAAGGTAATAGGCCTCGTCGATGAACAGCACGCCCCCCATCGCCTTCTTCAGCACCTCCTTGGTCTTGGGGGCGGTATGGCCGATATACTGGCCCACCAGGTCGTCGCGCGTCACCGTCACCAGGTGGCCCTTGCGGACATAGCCCAGCCGGTGCAGCAGGTCGGCCATGCGCAGGGCCACGGTCGTCTTGCCGGTCCCGGGGTTGCCGGTAAAGCTCATGTGCAGGGTCGGGGTCTCGGTCGCCAGCCCCATCCTGCGGCGTGCCTGGTCGACCAGCAGCAGGGCCGCGGTCTCCTTGATGCGCGCCTTGACGGGCGCAAGGCCCACCAGCGTGCGGTCCAGATCCTCCAGCACCTCGCGCACGCCGCTTTCGGCAAAGCTGGCGGCCAGGTCGACATGGGTGGGGCGGTCGTTGTCGGTCATGGGAAAACCCTCGCGGCGGGAAAGGGGACCGGGCAGCGGGGAGCGCGCCGCCCGGCAGTGCCTCAGGCGTAGCGGGCGCCCTCGGGTTCGCGCATCGCATAGCTTTCGATCGTGTAGCGGACCACGCGGCCCTCGCCCTCCTGCCGGACCAAGCGGAAGCCGGGCTCCACGGCGGGGCGGTTCACGACAAAGCTCATGCGGATCGACTCCCATCCGGGCGAGGCGTCAAAGGCGATCACCCGGATATACGTGCCGCCGTGCAGCTTGCGGCATTCGTTCACCTCATAGACCACCGCCGCCGCGTCCGGATTGTCGAACATCGGGTGGCCCCACATCTCCCAATAGGTGTTGCGGGGATGGGGATCGTCGGTCCATTCGACCGACACCGCCCAGCCCCTGTCGATGGCATATTGCGCCTGCAGGCGGATGTCGTCGTCCGACAGGTCGGGAAGGAAGCTGAACTGGCCTTGCGTCATCTTCATGGTCGTCTCCTTACATCGACACTTCGGGGGTGGGCGCGAAATCGGGGGCGTCGGTCGAGGCATAGTTGAAGGACACGTCCTTCCACACATCCAGCGCCTGCTTCAGCGGCGTGCAGGTGCGGGCGGCGTCGCGCAGGATGTCCTCGCCCTCGTTCCAGATGTCGCGGCCGGCATTCCTGGCAAAGACCATCGCCTCCAGCGCGACGCGATTGGCCTGCGCGCCCGCCGCGATCCCATGCGGGTGGCCGATCGTGCCGCCGCCGAACTGCAGGACCACGTCCTCGCCCAGATAGGTCAGCAGCTGGTGCATCTGCCCGGCATGGATGCCGCCAGATGCCACGGGCATCATCTTGTTCAGGGACGCCCAGTCCTGGTCGAAGAAGATGCCGTTCTCCAGCGCCATCGGGTTCCGCTCCTCGCGGAAGATGTCGTAATAGCCCTTGGTCGTGGCCGGATCGCCCTCCAGCTTGCCCACCACCGTGCCGGCATGCAGGTGGTCGACGCCCGCAAGGCGCATCCATTTGGCAATGACACGAAAGCTGACGCCGTGGCTGCGCTGGCGGGTATAGGTCGAATGCCCCGCCCGATGCAGATGCAGGATCATGTCGTTGTCCCGCGCCCATTTGGCCATCGACTGGATCGCGGTATAGCCGATCACCAGGTCGATCATCACGATCACCGACCCCAGCGACTTCGCGAACTCGGCGCGGGCATACATCTCCTCCATCGTGCCGGCGGTGATGTTCAGATAGGTGCCCTTGACCTCTCCGGTCGCAGCAGAGGCGCGGTTCACCGCCTCCATGCAGTACAGGAACCGGTCGCGCCAATGCATGAAGGGCTGGCTGTTGATGTTCTCGTCATCCTTGGTGAAATCGAGGCCACCCTTCAGCGCCTCATAGACGACGCGGCCATAGTTCCTCCCCGACAGGCCCAGCTTTGGCTTGACCGTGGCGCCCAGCAGCGGCCGGCCATAGCAGTTCAGGCGCTCGCGCTCGACGACGATGCCGGTGGCCGGACCCTGGAAGGTCTTCACATAGGCCACGGGCAGGCGCATGTCCTCCAGCCGCAGGGCCTTCAGCGGCTTGAAGCCGAAGACGTTGCCGATGATCGAGGCGGTCAGGTTGGCGATGGAGCCGCCCTCGAACAGGTCCAGGTCATAGGCGATATAGGCAAAGAACTCCCCCGGCGCATTGGGGACCGGGTCCACGCGATAGGCCTTGGCGCGATACTTGTCGCAGGCCGTCAGGCGGTCGGTCCAGACCACGGTCCAGGTCGCGGTGCTGCTTTCGCCCGCCACCGCCGCCGCGGCCTCCACCGCGTCCACCCCGTCCTGGGGCGTGATGCGGAACAGCGCGATGATGTCGGTGTCCTTGGGGGTATAGTCCGGCTCCCAGTATCCCATCTGGGCATATTTCAGGACGCCCGCCGAATAGCGCTGCTTGGCATCCAGCTTCGTGTTGGACATCTCGTTCATGGTATATCCTCCCTTCAGGCGGCTTTCGCGCCGGTGATGGCCGGGTCCAAGGCCCCCGACGCATATCGTCTGGCCATCTCGTCCATCGCGATGACCTTGAACTGGTGGGCATGTCCCGCCGTGCCGAACCGCTCGAACCGGTCGCGGCACAGATCCGTCAGTTCCTTCATGGCGGGGATCAGGAATTTGCGGGGGTCGAATTCGGACGGCATGTCGCGGGCGACCTTGCGGAAATGCCCCGTCATCGCCATGCGGCAGTCGGTGTCGATATTGACCTTGCGCACCCCCATGCGGATGCCGCGCTCGATCTCCTCGACGGGCACGCCCCAGGTCTGGGGCATCTCGCCGCCCGCATCGTTGATCAGGTCCTGCAGGTGCTGGGGCACGCTGGACGAGCCGTGCATGACCAGATGCGTGCCGGGCAGGCGCCGGTGGATCGCCTCGATCACATGCATGGCCAGGATGTCGCCGTCCGGCTGGCGCGTGAACTTGTAGGCGCCGTGGCTGGTCCCGCAGGCGATGGCCAGCGCATCGCAGCCGGTCCGCGCCACGAAATCCACCGCCTGGTCGGGGTCGGTCAACAGCTGGCTGTGGTCCAGCTTGCCCTCGGCACCCGATCCGTCCTCGGCCGCGGCCTCGCCGGTTTCCAGCGACCCCAGCACGCCCAGTTCGCCCTCGACCGAGGCGCCGACCGCATGGGCCGCCTCAGCCACCTTGGCGGTGATCGCGACGTTGTAGCCGTAATCGGCAGGCGTCTTCATGTCCTCGTGCAGCGACCCGTCCATCATCACCGAGGTGAAGCCGTGGCGGATCGCCGACATGCAGGTGGCCAGGTTGTTGCCGTGATCCTGATGCAGGCAGATGGGGACGCCGGGGTTCATCTCGGCCAGCGCCTCGACCATGCGGCGCAGCATGATGTCGCCGGCATAGCTGCGCGCGCCCCGGCTGGCCTGCAGGATCACCGGCGCATCCACGCCGGCGGCCGCCTTCACGATGGCCAGCCCCTGTTCCATGTTGTTGATGTTGAAGGCGGGCACGCCATAGCCATGCTCGGCGGCATGGTCCAGAAGCTGCCTCAGCGTGATCAGCGCCATCAGTCCTCTCCCTTGATCAGGTGCTTGGCCAGGTCCGCCACGGCCTGCGCCGTGATGCCGAAATGGCGGTAAAGTTCGGGCGCGGGGGCCGAGGCGCCAAAGCCCGTCATGCCCACGAACCCGTCCTCGGGGCGCAGGAACAGGTCCCAGCCCTGGCGGATGGCGGCCTCCACCCCGATGCGGGGGGCGTCGCCCAAGACGCCCTGGCGATAGGCCCGGTCCTGCCGCGCGAACAGCTCGAAACAGGGGGCCGAGACGACGGCGGCATGAATGCGCGCCCCGGCCAGCAGGTCGGCCGCGGCCAGGGCGATCTCGACCTCCGACCCGGTGGCGATCAGCGTCACGTCGCGGGCGACCGGGGTGGCGCGCAGCACATAGGCCCCGCGCACGCTGCGGTTCGCGGCCTCATCCTCGATCCGCACGGCCGGCAGGTTCTGGCGCGACAGGCACAGGACCGAGGGCGTGGCGGGCTGCGTCAGCGCGATCTCCCAGGCCTCGGCGGTCTCGACCGCATCGGCGGGGCGCAGGACCAGCAGGTTCGGGATGGCCCGCAGGGCGGCGATCTGTTCGACCGGCTGGTGGGTCGGACCGTCCTCGCCCAGGCCGATGCTGTCATGGGTCATCACATGGACGACCGGCACCCCCATCAGCGCACCCAGCCGGATCGCCGGCCGGGAATAGTCGGCAAAGGCCAGAAAGGTGCCGCCATAGGGAATGAACCCGCCATGCAGCGCGATGCCGTTCATCGCGGCGGCCATGCCATGTTCGCGGATCCCGTAATGGACATAGCGGCCGCCGAAGTCGTCCCGGCTGACAGCGACCATCCCCTTCGTGCGCGTGTTGTTCGACCCGGTCAGGTCCGCGCTGCCGCCGATCGTGTGGGGCAGGGTGCGGTTCACCACCTCCAGCGCCATCTCGCTGGATTTGCGGGTGGCGACCTTGGGCCGGTCCGCGACCAGTTGGTGGCAGTATTCGGCGATGGCACCGCGCAGGGCCGCCGCATCGGGCGCGGCCTGGGCGGCCAGGAAACCCGCGCGCCGGTCCGACGCCTCCAGCCGCGCCGTCCATTCGGCCCGCGCCTGCGCCCCGCGCTGGGCCACCGACCGCCAGGCCCGGGTGACATCCTCGGGGATCTCGAAGGCCGGATGCGGCCAGTCCAGCGCCAGGCGGGCACCGGCGATCTCCTCGGCGCCCAGGGGCGATCCGTGAACCTCATGGCTGCCCTGCTTGGTCGGCGCGCCCCTGCCGATCACCGTCCGGCAGGCGATCATCGACGGGCGGTTGTCGGCCCGCGCCGCCTCGATCGCAGCCGCCACGGCCTCGCGGTCATGGCCATCGACGGCCTGCACATGCCAGCCTGCGGCGGCAAAGCGGGCCCTCTGGTCGGTCGAGGTCGACAGGTCCGTCCCGCCGTCGATGGTGATGCCGTTGTCGTCCCACAGGACGATCAGGCGGCCCAGGCCCAGATGCCCGGCCAGGTCGATGGCCTCGTGGCTGATCCCCTCCATCAGGCAGCCGTCGCCCGCGATGACATAGGTCCAGTGATTGACCAGGTCGCTGCCCCAGCGGGCCTCGGCCATGCGTTCCGCCAGCGCCATGCCGACCGCGGTGCTGATCCCCTGCCCCAGGGGACCGGTCGTGACTTCTATCCCCTTGGCATGGCCGTATTCCGGATGCCCCGCGGTGCGCGATCCCATCTGCCGGAAGGCGCGGATCTGGTCCATGCCCATGTCATCGTATCCCAGCAGGTGGTTGATGGCATAGACCAGCATCGAGCCATGCCCCGCCGACATGACAAAGCGGTCGCGGTCGGGCCAGCGATGATCACCCGGGTCCACCCGCAGAAAGCGGTGGAACAGCACCGTGGCCACGTCCGCCATGCCCATCGGCGCGCCGGGATGGCCGGATTTCGCGGCCTCGACCGCGTCCATCGCCAGGGCGCGGATCGCAGTGGCCATCCGCGTCTCCTGCGCGGCATCGATGCGGGTCATCTGGTTCATGGCATCCTCCTCAGGCGCGTTTCGCGTCGCTGACCAGCCGCAGGATCATCGGCGTCAGGATCAGCTGCATGGCCAGGTCCATCTTGGGGCCCGGAACGACGATGGAATTGGCACGGCTCATCCAGGACCCGTCGATCATCTGGGTCAGGTAGGGAAAATCGATGCCGCGCGGGTTGCGGAAGCGGATCACCACCAGGCTTTCATCCGCCGTCGGGATCCAGCGCGCGATGAACGGGTTCGAGGTGTCCACCACCGGCACCCGCTGAAAGTTGATGTCCGTCTGGGTGAACTGCGGGCAGATGCAGTGCACATAGGCGTGCATCCGGCGCAGGATCGTGTCGGTCACCGCCTCGGTCGAATAGCCCCGGCTCGCCTTGTCGCGGTGGATCTTCTGGGTCCATTCCAGGTTTATGACCGGCACCACGCCGATCTTCAGGTCGGCCAGCACCGCCAGGTTGACCCGGTCGTTGACCACCGCCCCGTGCAGCCCCTCGTAGAACAGGACGTCGCTGCCGTCCTCGAAGGGCGCCCAGTCGGTGAAGGTGCCAGGGGCGGTGCCCCAGCGTTCCGCCTCGCGGTCGTCATGGACATAGTGGCGCGTCTCGCCGGTGCCGGTCTCTCCATAGACGCGAAAGATGTCCTCCAGCTTTTCCAGCTCGTTGGCGTCATAGCTGAAATGGCTGAAGGTCGCGTCGCCCGCCGCCAGCCGGCTCTCCAGCTCCGCCTTCATCGCGGCGCGGTCATGGCGGTGAAAGGCATCGCCCTCGATGCTGACCGCCGTGATGCCCTCGCGGCGAAAGATCTGGTCGAAGGTCGACTTGACCGTGGTCGTCCCCGCGCCGGACGAGCCTGTGACCGAGATGATGGGATGCTTCTTGCTCATGGATACCTCAGGCGCGGAACAGGCCGCGATGGCCGAACAGGGCCGAGACCTCGGCCTCGGGCAGGTCGTGATAGCCGGCGACGCGGTCCACCTTGTCGGCGCTGCCGAAGATCAGGGGGGTGCGGCCGTGCAGGCTGGCGATCCGGGCGTCCAGGATCGGCAGGGCGCCGTCGGTGGCCCGCCCGCCCGCCTGCTCGATGACAAAGGCGATGGGCGCGCATTCATACAGCATCCGCAGGCGGCCGCGCTCATAGCCGGGCCGACCGTCGGCGGGGTACAGAAAGATGCCGCCGCGCATCAGGATGCGATGCGCCTCGGCCACTAGGCTCGCGATCCAGCGCATGTTGAAATTCTTGGCGCGCGGCCCCTCGGCGCCGGCCAGGCAGTCGTCGATATAGGCCCGGACCGGCCGCGGCCAATGGCGATAGTTCGAGGCGTTGATGGCAAACTCCGCCGAAGCCGCCGGCAGCGTCACCCGCCCCTCGGTCAGGTCAAAGCAGCCGGTGTCGGGGTTCAGCGTGTAAAGCTGCGTGCCCGCGCCAAAGCTGACCACCAGGCAGCAGCGCGGCCCATAGATGACATAGCCGGCAGCCAGCAGGTCGCGGGCCGGACGCAGAAAGCTGGCCTCGGCCGTCGCCTCCGCCGGATGGATCGCAAAGATCGTCCCGATCGACACGTTGGTGTCGATGTTGGAGGACCCGTCCAGCGGGTCGATGGCCAAGGCCAGCCCGCCCTGCGGCTGGAGGGCCACGGGATCGGCCCGTTCCTCGCTGGCATACCAACGCAGGCCTGCGGATTGCAGCGCGTCCAGGAACAGCGCATCGGCCTGCAGGTCCAGCGCCTTCTGCCCGTCGCCGTCGGTGTTCGTCCCGACCTGTCGCCCCAGATCGGAACTGCCGCTGCGGATCACGCCGGACAGGGTCACCGCCCCCCGCGCCAGGGCCTGCATGACGGCCTGGAAACGGTCGGGGATCTGGGTCATGTCGATATGTGGCGCGGTCATCGGCCCCTCCCTCGGCGTCGATCGGCATGAAGGGAGATTGACAGTCGCGGAAGTTTTGGAAAATTTAATAAGGCAGAACCGGATTTCAGGAAACGTGAAGATGCGCACCGATGCCTTGACCCTGCGCCAGCTGCGCGCCCTGCGGGCCGTCGCCGACAGCGGCAGCCTGACCCTGGCCGCCGCCCAACTGGGGCTGACTCCGCCCGCGGTCCACGGCCAGCTGAAATCGCTGGAGGATCTGGCCGGTGCCGCGCTGCTTCAGCGGGCCGAACACGGCGCCTTCCGCCCCACGCCCGAAGGTGAGGCCCTGCTGCTGGCCGAGGCGCAGGTCGCGACCGCCCTGGCCCGTGCGGGGCGCGAGGTGGCGGCGCTGCGCCAGGGCCACAGCGGCAACGTGGTCCTGGGGGTGGTCTCGACCGGCAAGTATTTCGCGCCCTTCCTGGTCGCGACCCTGCAGCGCGCCCTGCCGCAGATCGAGGTGACGCTGCGGATCGGCAATCGCGACGCGATCCTGGCCGCGCTGACGGGGGACGAGTTGGACCTGGCCATCATGGGCCGCCCGCCGCGCGAACCCGCCGTCATCGCCGACCCCCTGGGGCCGCATCCCCATGTCATCATCGCCGCCCCCGACCATCCGCTGGCGGCCCAGGACCCGGTGACGCCGGGCGACCTGCTGACCCAGACCTTCCTCTCGCGCGAGGAGGGATCGGGCACGCGCATCCTGATGACGCGCTTCCTGGACCGCATCGGCGAGGGCGCCACCTGGCGCGCAGTCGAGATGGGCACGAATGAGACCATCAAGCAGGCCGTGATCGCGGGCCTCGGCATCGCCCTCATCTCGCAGCACACCTGCACCGAGGAATTGCGCAGCGGCCGGCTGGTCGCGCTCTCGGCCATCGGCCTGCCGATCCAGCGCAGCTGGTACCTGCTGCATCGCGCCGACCGCGCCCCCAGCCCCGCGACGGAACGCATCCGCGCCAGCATCACCGGCCTTGGCGGCAGCTTTTTGCCCCGCCTGGCCCCCGCGTGACCGCCCCGCTCAGGCCGGATCGCGCAGCGCGGTGATCTCGGCCGCCGGGGCCGATCCGCCACCCTGAAAGACGACGCGCCCGCCCTCGGCCCCGACCTGCGCCTCGACGATGCGGGCATAGGCGCCCGCACGGCTGTCCTCGATCTTCTCGCCGCCGCGCCAGCTTTCCACCGCAAAGCTGTAGAGGCCGTCGGACAGCTTGCCGCCGCCCTCGCCGCGCCCGAACCAGTCCACCTGGCCCGACCCGGGGCCGATCTCCTCGCGCGCGACCTCGCGCCCCTGCTCGTTCCGCGTGACCAGCTGCACGCTGTCGGCCTGAGCATGCGGCGCCACCTCCAGCGTCAGCGGCTGCTCCCCGAACCAGACCGGCGCCGTGGTCCGCGCCTCCTTGCCGATCCAGCCGGCGATGCCGCCGATGCCGCCCGCGCCCGTCTGCCCCGCCATCTGCGCCAGGTACTTGTTGCCCAGGGCCTGCTGCTCGACCCCGGCAAAGGTCGCCAGCTGGATGGCGAAATCGGTGCTCTGCATCGGGTTCATCGGGTCCTGGTTCTTCAGCTGCGCCGTCAGCATGCGCAGGAAGGTCTCGAAATCCGCGCCCGCGCCGGCGCCGGCCAGGCTGCCGCCGTTGATGCCGGTCGGAACTGTCGGGGCCGCCGGGCCGCCAATCGCCTCTACCATTTCTCTCTCCTACAATCTGATATCGAGGCGCCGGTCGCTCAGCGGCGCGGGGGCCGGGCGCAGGGCCGGGCCGGGAAGGGGATCGGGCCCGCCTTCTGCGCGGCCCATGCTGCGGGCGGGCTGCGGCCAGTCGCGCTGCGTGCCTTGGCGGAACTCCAGGCTGCCGGCCGGCACGCCCGCCTCGGCCAGCTGCTGGGTCAGGAGGTCAGCGTTCCGGCGCACCAGGTCCAGCGTCTCGGGCCGCTCGGCCCAGATGGTCACCTGGCTGCGGTCATGCCCCGAAAACACCAGCCGCAGCCGCCCCAGTTCCTCGGGGGACAGGGCGATATCGGTGCGGTCGCCGGTCGCGCTGACCCAGGCCTGCGTCACCTGGTTCAGCACCGGCCGCGCCTCGGCCGGGCCGGCAGGTCCGGCAGCGGCCGAGGCCACACGCTCGGGCGCGCCCATCTCCCGCTGCAGGCGGGGCTCGGTCGCCGTCGGATCGGGCAGGGAGGCCAGCCCTTCGGGCAGGGCGCGCGAGGGGGCATCGGGGCGCCGCACCGTTGCCTCCGCAGGGGCAGCGCGCTCCATGGACCCCGAATCGGCCGGACCTTCGGCGGCAGGCTGCGTCCCCGCCTCCCCCTCGACGGCCGGCACTGCTGCAGGCACGGGTCCCCGATTCAGCGCAGGCACCGCCGCAGCGTCCGCCACAGCCCGTTTTGCCGCCTCCGGCATCGCCGCGGGTTCATGATCGGCCTGCGACGCGGGCAAGCCGACCTCCTGCGCCTCGGGCTGGAAAGGCGGCGCCGACTGCGGCACAGCATCGACCATGGCGGATTCCAGTGCGACAGAATCATCCGGCCCCGCCGCACCCTCCGGCAGCGCGGGCAGTTGGGCCATCCCCTGCGCCGCAGCCGGTTGCGACGCCACCGCCACAGGCAGATCCGGCAGCGCCAGCCCCCGGGGCAGGGGCTGCGGCGGGGGCTGGAAACCGGCGCTGAGGCCCAGGCTCGCCTCCAGCCAGAATGTCAGCGGGTCGGTGTCGAGCGCGGACGCATCAGCCTCCCCCGCCTCCGGAGCCAGACCCCCCTCAGGCAACAGCATCGTCCCCAAGGGCCAGGCCTGCCCGAGATCTGCCGTCGGAAGGATCGCCAGGAAATCCGCTTCCTCTCCGCTTGCCGCGGTGGGCTGCCACAGCATCGCCTCAGGGCGCGCCGGCGGGGTCGAAATGGGAAGAAGATCGGTCATCCAAAAGCCTCGCGGGGTTTTTTCCGGAATACCTCTCATTCCTTACCAATAATTTACCGCGCCTGGTTAATTCTGAAGCCGTGCTCGAATATCGCAAAGGGTTGTCATGCAAATAGAAGCAATTTCCGCGGTGCAGACGCCGCCCCCGCCCGGTGCCAAAGTCGCCGATCAGCTTGAACAGGCATTCTTGGAAGAAATGCTGAAATATTGCGGCCCCGGTGCATCGGAGGGGGGCTTTTCCGGCGGCGCCGGAGAGGAGCAGTTCGCCAGCTTCCTGACGCGCGAACATGCAGCCCTGCTGGCCGGGCGCCTGGACCTGGGCTTCGGGCGCATCCTGTCGGGGCAAGTGCAATGAGCCGCGCCCTGACCCGCCATGTCGCCCAGATCCGCGCCGCGCTTCTGTCCGGTGATGCCCAGGCTGCGCTGGCGCGAATCGACGACCTGACCCGCAGCGCCGCCCGCCAGGGCGTCGCCCCCGACGCGCGCGAGACGCTGGAGCCAGCCCTGGCCGAGCTGCGCGACCTGGCGCAGGCCGCGCTGCAGGGCGCTCAGCAGGCGGCCGAGCAGGTCCGCGCCATCGTCCAGGCCGCGCGCAGCCTGCAGACCTATGATTCCCGCGGCCGGCGCCATGTAACGACCACACAGGCCAACCTTCCGCAGCGCTTTTAGTAAAATGCGCCAAAAGGTTTGTTTGAGCGAATGGAGGGAATTCACTAGTTGTAAATCACCGGCAGTTAGAACGGTGACATGCCAAGGAAAGGCGCAGGGCAACCGCCCGATCGGTCAGAAGGCCTCATGCAAACCCGGTGCAAAGCACCTTTGATGGATTGAGAATATGACCAGCATTCTGACCAACAACAGCGCGATGGTGGCCCTTCAGACCCTGAAGAACATCAACTCGCAGCTGGGTAAAACCCAGAGCGACATCGCGACCGGCAAGAACGTCGCCAACGCCAAGGACAACGCGGCTGTCTGGGCCATTTCGAAGGTGATGGAGACCGACCAGTCGTCCTTCAAGACGATCCAGTCGAACCTGAACGTGGCGGATGCCGTGGTGGGTACCGCTCGCGCCGGCGCCGAGCAGATCACCGACCTGCTGAAGGAGATGAAAAACCTTGCCATCGGTGGCGCCAACGACTCGGCGGACTTCACCAAGATCCAGACGGACCTCACCGCAAAGATGGAGCAGATCACGTCGATCATCGGCGCCTCGCAGATGAACGGCATCAACCTGCTGGCGACCGATACCGGCGGCACGGTCGGCACCGAATTCACGGTTCTCGGCTCGCTGGACCGTGCAAATGGCGTCGCGGCGACCACTGCCAGCAGCATCACAGTCGCTGGCGTCGATTTCGAAGCCAACATCGCCGGCGCCACCCTGACGGCCATCTCCGACTCGGCCACCGCGCTGACCGCCGTCGGCGAGATCGAGGCGCTGATCGACACCGCCGTGCAGGGCGCAGCCGACCTGGGTTCGGCCGGCAAGCGCATCAGCGACCAGTCGAACTTCGTCGGCAAGCTGGCGGACTCGCTGAAGACCGGCATCGGCTCGCTGGTCGATGCCGACATGGAGGAAGCCTCGGCCCGCCTCCAGGCCCTGCAGACCCAGCAGCAGCTGGGCATCCAGGCGCTGTCGATCGCCAACCAGGCGCCGGGCGCCGTGATGTCGCTGTTCCGCTGATAAGGCCGGCGGGCGCCTTCTGGCGCCCGCCATCCCCATGATCCTACCAGAACGGGAAGAACGATCTTGAACGCGGTAACGCCACTGAACGAACATGGCTACAGATCCGCCGGCCTGCGCACGGCGCGGGACGCGGAATATGACATCTTTTCGCGGGTGACGCGCCTGCTGCGCCAGGCCCCGCGCCAGGCCGACAACCCGGACACGATCCAGGCGGTCTACAAGAACACCGAGCTGTGGACGCTGCTGGCGGCCGACCTGGCCGAGCCCGGCAACGCGCTTCCCGACCAAACCAAGGCGGGCCTGATCTCGCTGGCCGGTTTCGCGATCCGACACGGCCGCGCCGTGACGCAGGGCGATGCCAAGACCGATCCGCTGATCGACATCAATCTCAGCATCATGCGCGGCCTGCGCGGCGAGGGGGGCGCATGAGCGGCCTCGTCCTCAAGCTTGCCCCGAATGAACGCGTCCTGATCAACGGCGCCGTGATCGAGAACGGCGACCGCCGCGCCCGGATCGCCATCAAGACACCCAACGTGAACGTCCTGCGCCTGCGCGACGCGATCCATCCTGACAGCGCCCGCACCCCCGTCTCGCGCGCCTGCTATATCGCGCAGCTGATCCTGTCAGGCGACGCCGACCCGGCTGAGGGGCGCCGCCAGCTGCTGCTGGCCATCGAGCAGCTGAGCCAGGTCTTCGAGGATCGCGACAGCCGCGTCCTGCTGGCCGAGGCCACCGAGGCCGCGGTGAGCGACAACGCCTACCAGGTGATGCGCAAGCTGCGCGACCTGCTGCCGCGCGAGGCACGCCTGTTCGCGGCCGTACGACAGTGAGTCCGGCATGAGCATGCCCATCGTCATCGGGATCGGCGGCATCGCCGGCTGGAAGATCCTGCAGCGCAGCGAGGCGCGGCAGATCCAGTCCATCGCCAAGGATCCGGTGGTGCAGCGCTCGACGACCTACTTCCGCGAGAACATCGCGCGGGCCACCAAGGCCGAGGAGCTGGTCAAGGACTACCGCCTGCTCAGCACCGCCCTCTCCGCCTTCGGGCTGGAGGGGGACATCGCCAACAAGGCCTTCATCCGAAAGGTGCTGGAGTCCGACCCTGCGGACAAGAAGTCGCTGGTGAACCGGCTGGCCGACAAGCGTTACCTGCGCCTGGCCGAAGCCTTCGGCTATGGCGGGGCGAAACCCAGGGAAGGCTTGGCCGACACGGTGGGACAGGCCTTCGTGCAGCGCGAATACGAGCGCCGCGTCGGAGAGGGCGACGAGACGATGCGCCTGGCGCTGAACGCCCGGCGCGAGTTGGGACAGTTGGCCGGGCGCAGCTCCAGCGACCGCACGCTCTGGTTCGAGGTGCTGGGCAACCCGCCGCTGCGCAAGGTTTTCGAAGGCGCCTTCGGGTTCAGCGAGTCCTATGGCCGGCTGCCCATCGACCGGCAGGTCGAGGAATTCACCCGTGCGTCCGAACGCATCCTGGGCAGCGCCAGCTTCAAGGACCTCACCCAGCCCCAGACCGTGGACCGGCTGGTGCAGAATTACATGTCCCGCTCGCAGCTGACCGTCTCGCCGGTTCCCAACCGCTACAGCGCGGCCCTGACGCTGCTGTCGGGCGGCTGATCGGGCCCCGCCCGAACGGCTGCCGGACCCCGCGCACTTTCCCGGGTTTCGGTGACCGCCGCACCTTGCGCCCCAGCCCTGCTTGGCTATAACCCCGGACGATTTGCCGAACCAACCAGTCAGCCCGGGGGCAGGACCATGCCGAAAAGAACCGATATCAAATCGATCCTGATCATCGGGGCAGGACCGATCGTCATCGGGCAGGCCTGCGAATTCGACTACTCCGGCGCCCAGGCCTGCAAGGCCCTGCGCGAGGAAGGCTACCGGGTCATCCTGGTCAACTCGAACCCCGCGACGATCATGACCGACCCGGAAATGGCCGATGCGACCTATATCGAGCCCATCACTCCCGAGGTGGTCGAAAAGATCATTGCCAAGGAACGCCCCGACGCGCTGCTGCCCACCATGGGCGGGCAGACCGGCCTGAACACCGCGCTGGCCCTTGCCGACAGCGGCGCGCTGAACCGCTACGGGGTCGAGCTGATCGGCGCGCAGCGCAGCGCCATCGAGATGGCCGAGGACCGCAAGCTGTTCCGCGAGGCGATGGACCGCATCGGGCTGGAAAATCCCAAGGCCACGATCATCGCCGCTCCCAAGCTGGCCAGCGGCAAGTACGACGTCTCGGCCGGTGTCGCCCAGGCCATGGAGGCGCTGGAGGAGATCGGCCTGCCCGCCATCATCCGCCCTGCCTTCACCCTTGGCGGAACCGGCGGCGGCGTCGCCTACAACCGTGACGACTATGAACGCATCGTGCGCTCGGGTCTGGACGCCTCGCCCATGGCGCAGGTGCTGATCGACGAAAGCCTGCTGGGCTGGAAGGAATTTGAGATGGAGGTCGTGCGGGATCGCAACGACAATGCCATCATCGTCTGCGCGATCGAGAACGTCGACCCGATGGGCGTGCACACGGGCGACTCGATCACCGTCGCCCCCGCCCTGACCCTGACCGATCGCGAATACCAGATCATGCGCAACGGCTCGATCGCCGTGCTGCGCGAGATCGGCGTCGAGACCGGCGGCTCGAACGTGCAATGGGCGATCAATCCGGCCGACGGCCGCATGGTCGTGATCGAGATGAACCCGCGCGTCAGCCGCTCGTCCGCGCTGGCCTCCAAGGCCACCGGCTTCCCGATCGCCAAGATCGCCGCGAAACTGGCCGTGGGCTATACCCTGGACGAACTGGACAATGACATCACCAAGGTCACGCCCGCCAGCTTCGAACCCTCGATCGACTATGTCGTGACCAAGATCCCGCGCTTCGCCTTCGAGAAGTTTCCGGGGTCCAAACCCGAGCTGACCACCGCGATGAAATCCGTGGGCGAGGTCATGGCCATCGGCCGCAGCTTCCACGAGTCGCTGCAAAAGGCCCTGGCCTCGATGGAAAACGGCCTGACCGGCCTCGACGAGATCGCCATCGAAGGCGCCGCCGACCAAGGCAAGCCCGCTGTCATCGCGGCGCTCTCCAAGGCCACCCCCGACCGCATCCGCGTCGTCGCCGAGGCGATGCGCTTCGGCCTCAGCAATGACGAAATCCACCGCGTCACCCGCTTCGACCCTTGGTTCCTGGCCCGCATCCGCGAGATCGTCGACGCCGAACATGTCGTGCGCGAAAACGGCCTGCCCCAGGACGCCGACGGCATGCGCCGCCTCAAGATGATGGGCTTCACCGACGCCCGCCTGGCGCATCTGGCAAGGCGTGACGAGGCCGACATCCGCCGCGCCCGCCGCAACCTCGACATCCGCCCCGTCTTCAAGCGCATCGACACCTGCGCGGCCGAGTTCGAAGCCCAGACCCCCTACATGTATTCGACCTACGAAGCCCCCGCGATGGGCGATGTGGAATGCGAATCCCGCCCCACCGCGGCCAAGAAGGTCGTGATCCTCGGCGGCGGCCCCAACCGCATCGGCCAGGGGATCGAGTTCGACTATTGCTGCTGCCACGCCTGCTTCGCGCTCACCGACGCGGGCTACGAGACGATCATGATCAACTGCAACCCGGAAACGGTCAGCACCGATTATGACACCTCCGACCGCCTCTACTTCGAACCGCTGACCTTCGAACATGTGCTGGAAATCCTGCACACCGAACAGCAGAACGGCACCCTGCACGGCGTCATCGTCCAGTTCGGCGGCCAGACGCCCCTGAAACTGGCCAACGCGCTGGAGGCCGAGGGCATCCCGATCCTGGGCACCACCCCCGACGCCATCGACCTGGCCGAAGACCGCGAACGCTTCCAGAAACTGCTGAACGACCTCGGCCTGAAACAGCCGATCAACGGCATCGCCAGCAGCGACGACCAGGCCATCGCCATCGCCGAACGCATCGGCTTCCCGCTGGTCATCCGCCCCTCCTACGTGCTGGGCGGCCGCGCGATGGAGATCGTGCGCGACATGGACCACCTGCGCCGCTACATCACCGAAGCCGTGACCGTCTCGGGCAAAAGCCCGGTCCTCCTCGACAGCTACCTCTCGGGCGCGATCGAGGTCGACGTGGACGCCCTCTGCGACGGCGAAGCCGTCCATGTCGCCGGCATCATGGAGCACATCGAAGAGGCCGGTGTCCATTCGGGCGACAGCGCCTGCTCGCTCCCCCCGCACACGCTGGACGCCGCCACCATCGCGGAACTCAAGGTCCAGACCACCGCCATGGCCCGCGCGCTCAAGGTCAAGGGCCTGATGAACGTCCAGTTCGCCCTCAAGGACGGCGAAATCTTCGTGCTGGAGGTCAACCCCCGCGCCAGCCGCACCGTCCCCTTCGTCGCCAAGGCCACCGACAGCGCCATCGCCTCGATCGCCGCGCGCCTGATGGCGGGCGAACCCATGTCGAACTTCCCCGCCCGCGCGCCCTATCCCGAAGGCGTCGGCCCGGAAACCGACCTGCCCTTCGCCGACCCGCTGACCCTGGCCGACCCGATCACCCCCTGGTTCTCGGTCAAGGAGGCCGTGCTGCCCTTCGCCCGCTTCCCCGGCGTCGACACGCTCCTCGGCCCCGAAATGCGCTCGACCGGAGAGGTCATGGGTTGGGACCGCAACTTCGCCCGCGCCTTCCTCAAGGCGCAGATGGGCGCGGGCACCGACCTGCCGCACCAGGGCCGCGTCTTCCTGTCGGTCAAGGACGCCGACAAATCCGACGCCCTGGCCCAGGCCGCCCGCGACCTGGTCGACATGGGCTTCACCCTGGTCGCGACCTCCGGCACCGCCGACTTCCTCGACGCCCACGGCGTCGCGTCCGAGCGCGTGAACAAGGTCTACGAAGGCCGCCCGAACATCGTCGACCGCCTCAAGAACGACGACATCGCGATGGTGCTGAACACGACCGAAGGCGTCCAGGCCATCGCCGACAGCCGCGAAATCCGCGCCGTCGCCCTCTACGACAAGATCCCCTACTTCACCACGGCCGCAGGCAGCATTGCCGCCGTGGCGGCGATCAAGTCGCGGGAGGAAGGGGAAGTCGGGGTGCGGTCGCTGCAGGCTTGAAATGTAGGATAGCCTCCACTAGGCTCACCAAAAATGCGGTTTTTGATGAGCAACTTTGGACTCGCTCGCGCCCGTAGCTTCGTGAGCCGGATTTTCAGAACCCTTGATGGGTGGGTGTTTCGTTGGGTTCAGCCCGTTGGGACATCCCTTACTGCATTCTTTTCAATATTTCTGAGCTTTAATCTTGAAAAAGTTGCGTCGAAACATCCTGAATGGAGCGGTGCCTTCGCTTTACTGCAAGGCTTCAATCTTTATTCGATAATCGTTGTATGTGCGTTGGCTGCCCTTGTTGGAACTGCCTATAACTTCGTCCGCCAGAGAAGCGTTAAACGGCTCCATAAAGAAGTCAGAGATCTCCGGGATCAACTCGGGGCTGTAGTTCAAAACATTCCTGAAACCTTAGGCGTCGTCTTGCGTGGTGTCGGCGACCAACTCCCTCTCAACCAGACTGGTGGCCAACGCATATCGTTGTATGTTCATAAGCCCTCCCAAAACGTGTTTATTCCATGCGGTCGATTTTCCTACAGTCCAAATCTCAAGCGTAAGGGGCGCACGAGTTTCTCGGATAGCAAGGGATGCATCGGCCGGGCTTGGGAAGAGGACTGGCACTTTATGGACAACATGCCTGATCCTACTAGTCTATCTGGCTATACCGACTATATGGCGAAAAACTATCAAATGAGTCGTGAGGCGACTCGGCGTTTAAATATGAAGCCACGAATGTTTGCGGCGAAGCGGATCATGATTGATGCTGACGCCATCGGCGTTCTTGTGGTAGAGTCGCTCTACTGCGAGCAGTTTGTTGAGGAAGAACTCAGGCAGATACTTGAAGAAACTACGCAGCCGCTAGCACGCCTGCTACACGGCTTTTTGCCGCACATAGCTGATCCAAATGATCCAAGGCGGGTAGGTTTATAATGACCGATTTACTAGATGTAATATATTACACGGTAAAGCATTACCCCGGCGCACTATCTCACGAGCTATCAAATGCTCGATTGACCAAGATGATTTATTTAGCTGATTGGCACAGTTGCGTCACTCGTGGCAAACAGATTACTGACATAAAGTGGTATTTCGACAGCCATGGTCCTTTTGTTTGGCGTGTCAAAGAAGCAGCAGCGGCGCGGACTGACCTTTTGGAGGTCAGCGAAGAGCAAAATATGTATGGTGGAAAAAAGCTTCTCTTTAAGATAGCGGATCGGCATTATAAGCCTAAACTAAGCGACGCTGAAAAGAAGTCCATAGATCACGTTATTGAAGTAACGCGCAAGCTATACTGGGCAGATTTTATCAAACTAGTTTATGCGACACATCCAGTTGCTAGTTCGGAGAGATACTCGACGCTTGATCTAGTCGCGGCAGCTAAAGACTATGCAGCTTGATCTGGTCCAATTGAAACCACCTCACAACCCCCTCCGCCCCTTCATCTCCTCCAGCAACGCCCGCTTCCCCGCAGCACTCATCCGTCGAGGCCCCTCCATCGGCACCCCCGGCCCACCCGAGGGCGGGGGCGCCTCGCCCATCTCGGCCCAGGCCGCATCCTCGGCACGCTGCAGGTCGCCGAATTCCGGGCGGGGACCGTCCAGCCCCTCACCCGCGCGGCGCGACAGGTAGTCCATCGTCTCGGCCCCCTCGATCATCCCCGCCAGCCGCGCATGCATCCAGGCGCTGACGATCCGGTTCACCCGCACCTGCCAGTCCGGCCCCATCGACCGAAAGAACGCCACCACATCCGCATCCAGCCGCAGCGTGACCCGCGTCTTGGCGACCCGCCCCCGCTCCTGCGCGATCCGGTGCCACTCCTCGGGAATCCGCATCCGGGCCAGGACCGTGCTGTGCAGGTCCCATTCCAGCATCCGCATCGCGTCCGCCATATAGTGGTAATTCGCCCGCCGCGCCCCCTCGCTCCGCGCCGCGCCCCCGCCCGTCATCCCCGCCTTGCCTGTCATCCCGCCCCACCCTCCAGCCCGATCCGCACCCCAGCCTGTCGCTGGCACGTTAACGGGGTCTTAACCGGCCGGACGTTGTCGGTGTACGTCCTGTGCACGCGCGGTGCCCGCCCCGTGCACCCCTCGTGCGGCCCGTCGGCAAGGATCTGCACGCCACGGACAATTTGAACAAATTGTCATCCCAGGCGGCGGCCGGTCATGGCAATCTGCCCCCGATACCAGAGGTGCAGATGACCCAAGCCAGTCCCGACGAACGCTATTTCCTCAGCCTGATCAATGCCGAACGCGCCCGCCACGGGCTAAACCCCGTGCAGCTGGAAACGCACCTGAACACCGCCGCCGAATCGCACAGCCGCTGGATGCTGCGCACCGACAGCTTCTCGCACACCGGCAGCAACGGCTCCGACGCCACCGAGCGCGTCCAAGCCGCTGATTATCCTCTGGAAACCTCTTGGCGCGTGACCGAGAACCTGGCCCTCATCTCCATCGACCGCGACGACAGCCTGCGGGACGAGGTCCAGGCCCTGCACCGCAACCTGATGAACAGCCCCGACCACCGTGTCAACATCCTGGACCCCAATGTGACCCATGTCGGCATCGGTCTGGAGGCCGGAAGTTACCAAGGTCATCAGGTGCTTATGGCCACCCAGAACTTCGCCCGCACCATGGGCCATGTCGAGCTGGACGTGGCGCCCGGCATCACTATCTCCACCCTCGACGCGCCCAACTTGGCCGCGCCCGAGCCCTCCAAATCCGCCTGGCTGGCCCGGATCGGCACGCCCAACCAGACAGATACCGGCACCGACGCCCATGACGACATCCTGGGCAGCAGCGCCGGCGACAGCCTGTCGGGCCTGGGCGGCGACGACTGGATCGCCGGCGGCGATGGCAATGACGTCCTGCGCGGCGGCTATGGCAGGGATGTCCTGCTGGGGCAGTCGGGGGACGATCTCCTCTCTGGCGGCGGGGGTCCCGACCGGCTGTCCGGAGGGTGGGGGCATGACACTCTTGCCGGCGGCTATGGCAACGACCTCATGACCGGCGGCCGGGGCCAGGATCACCTGATGGGCCAGCGCGGGCATGACCGCCTGTTCGGAGGCCCGGACGATGACCGGCTGGAAGGCGGGGCAGGCAATGACAGGCTGTTCGGCGGGTCGGGCCGGGATGTGCTGACGGGTGGATCGGGTTCGGACCAGTTCATCTTCAAGGGCACGGTCGGACTGGACAAGATCACGGATTTCCAGCCCGACGTCGACCGGATCCTGATGGACAAGGCGCTGATCGGCAACGACCTGAGCCTGTTCGTCAAGGAGCAGATGCGCGAAACCTCAGGCGGCGTCATTATCGAGCTGTCCTCGGGCAACCGCATCGCCGTCATGGGCAGCGACCTGACGGTGGCGGACGTGGCCGACGACATCTTCCTGTTCTAGGCGCGCCGCAGCAGATAGCAGTCCATGATCCAGCCATGCGCCGCGCGGGCCTCGGCGCGGCGGCGGATGATCCGCGGGCCGGCCTCGGACAGCGGCCCGTGGTCGAGGATCTGCTGCTCCATCCCCAGGAAGGCGCCCCACCAGATCCGGACCCCCTGCGCGGGCAGGGTCTGGAAGGCGCAGCCCCCGTCCAGCATCACCACCAGCGTGTCGGCGCCAGCGGGCCACCCGTGGTCCCGCAGCATGCGCCCCGTGGTGATCTGCACCGGGGCGCCCAGGTCGTTCAGCGGGATCGCATGCGCCGCGCACAGCGCCTGGATCGCGGTGATGCCGGGGATCACCGTCACCGCCAGATCCAGCCGTGCAGCGATCCGCAGGCTGCTGTCGTAAAGCGACGGATCGCCCCAGACCAGCAGCGCAACCCGACCGCTTTGGGGCAGGTGCCGGCTGATCTGGGCCTGCCAGGCCAGCGCGATCCCATCGTGCCAGCGCTCGACCGCGCCCAGATAGTCGGGATCGTCCGCATCGCGGCGCGGCAGGTCGAACTCGGCCAGGCGGACTGGAGCGCCGGTCAGGTGCCGGTCCAGCATGGCCCGGCGCAGGCCCGCCAAGTCGGCCTTGTCCTCGCCCTTCAGGGGGATCAGCACCAGGTCCGCGTCCCGCAGGGCTGCGATGGCCTGCAGGGTCAGGTGATCGGGGTTGCCCGTCCCGATGCCGATCAGGGTCAGCTGGATCATGCGAAAAGGCGCGGCGTCACCAGCGCGCTGCCGCGCAGTCCGCGCAGCGACTTGGCCCCCGCCAGGACCGCCAGATCGACCAGCGGCTCCAGCGCGATGACCAGCAGATAGGCGGCGCCGAAGGCCGCGATCCCGCCCCAGGCCTCGGCGCCCTGGCCGTAAAAGGCCCAGAAGGCGACCCAGGCCACGATGCCGCCCTGGAACGCGGTCGACAACGCTAATGCCTGCGCATAGCTGAGGTCCACATAGGCGGTGCCGGGCGCGATGATGCGGCGCGCCAGGGCGGCGACGGCGAACAGCGGCACCAGCAGCGTGGTCACGTTCATGCCATATTGCGGCAGATCGGCGGGCGCGAAGGCCAGCCCCTGGATCAGCAGGCCCAGGGCCAGCCCGATCGCGGCGGGCGCCGCGCCGAACAGCAGGAACAGGGTCGAGCCCAGGATCAGGTGCACCTCGGACACGCCGACGGGGGCGGTCGGCAGGACCTGGAAAAAGACGAAGGTGGCGGCTGTGGCCAGGCCCGTGCGCGCGGCCAGCGCGGTCAGGCCCCGGTCACGCAGGGCGCCGAATGCCAGTTTCAGAGAATAAAGGCCGGCGTTTGCGGCGGTGGCATAGCTCAGCACGATCTTGGCGCCGGCGACGATGCCCGGTTCGATATGCATGGTCAGTCTCCTGTGGCCGTCACACCCGACGGCAATGAAGGTTTCGCCTGCATGGCCGGTCTCCTGGCTTGCGGGTCAGGGCGCGGCGTCGGCCTTCCCGGGGCGATACCCCAGTGGCATGGGTGACGCGCGCTCTCCGCATACAGTCGCGGGGGCGGCTGAGGCTTCGGGCGCCGCGATTGGGTCCGCCCTTCCCCATTCCCGATGAAGCCCGACGCTGAGGCGTCTGACGGGCACCAAACAGACCCTCACCTAGACGCGATCACCCGGCCTGCGTCAAGTCGCCGCCGGGGCGATCAGGTGAAAGAAGGTGCCGGTGACCTGCCCGCCGCCGGGCAGGGCGCGGTGGCTGCCGGTTTCCGGCACGGGCGCGCCGGTCGCGTCGGTGACATGGGCCAAGGGCGCGTCGGGCTGCGACAGGATCGAGGCATAGTGGAACTCGTGCCCGCGCAGCGGCTGCCGCCCCAGTCCGGGCAGCGCCGCATGGGGTTCGGCGCGGCGATAGCCCAGGTGCATGCGGCGCTTGGCATAGCTGGTTTCCAGACCCAGCAGGCCCAGCATCCGGTGGCGCACGCCCTCCGCATCCACCAGCCCCGCGCCAAGCGCCATATAGCCGCCGCATTCGCCATGAACCGGCCGCGTGTCGGCAAAGCGGTGCATCGCCTGCCGGAATCGGTCGGCCGCCGCCAGCCGGGGCGCGTGCAGTTCGGGATAGCCGCCCGGCAGCCAGCAGCAATCGGCGCTGTCGTCGGGCACCTGATCGTCCAGCGGCGAAAAGGGCAGGATCGTGGCGCCCGCGCGCCGCCAAGCCTCCAGCACATGCGGATAGGTGAAGGAAAAGGCCGCGTCGCGGGCCAGCGCGATCCGCCCACCCGGCGGGGTCAGGGGCAGCGGCGCGGCGGCATCGGGCAGGGCGCGATGGGCGGCGGCCGCGACGATGGCGTCCAGGTCGCAATGCGCGGCCACGAAATCGCCCGCATGGTCCAGGATCGCCTGAAGGCCGGCGGTCTCCTCGGCCTGCACCAGGCCCAGGTGGCGTTCGGGCAGGGTGATGTTGCCCTGGCGCGGCAGGCTGCCCAGGACACGGATGCCGGCCTCGGCCATGCCCTCGCGGATCAGCGCGTCATGGCGGGCCGAGGCGACGCGGTTCAGCACCACGCCCGCAAAGGGCAGGTCCGGGCGCAGCGTCGCAAAGCCCCGCGCGGTGGCCGCCGCCGATTGCGCCTGGCCGCCGACGTCCAGGACCAGCACCACGGGCCAGCCCATCATCTGCGCGATCTCGGCGCTGGAGCCGATGCCGGTTTCCCCGGCCCTGGCGACCCCGTCGAACAGGCCCATCGAACCTTCGGCCAGGATCAGGTCAGCGGGCGGCTGCCCCGTCACATGGGCCACGATCCGTCCCGGCTGCATCGCCCAGGCATCCAGGTTGAAGGACGCCCGCCCGGAGGCCGCCAGGTGAAAGCCCGGATCGATGTAGTCGGGGCCAGACTTGAAGGGCTGCACCGCCAGCCCCTGCCGGCGCAGCGCCGTCAGCAGGCCCAGCATCAGCATGGTCTTGCCGGTCCCCGAGGCCGGGGCCGAAATCATCAGGCCGGGCGTCATCGCGGCGGGCCTCATTCCGGGAACCGGGGGTCGGCGCCAACCGGACGATAGCGGCGGTCGTAATCGGCGGCGTAAAGGCGGCTTTCCTCGAATCCTTCGGCCGCCAGGGCGCGGCCGACCAGGATCAGCGCGGTGCGGTCGATCCCCTGCGCGCGGGTCTGGACGTCGGCCAGGGTGGCGCGGATCACCCGCTGGTCGGGCCAGCTGGCGCGCCAGACGACCGCCACCGGGCAATCACCGCCGTAATGGGGCAGCAGATCGGCCACCACCCGGTCCAGCGCATGGATCGACAGGTGGATCGCCAAGGTCGCCCCGGTGGCCGCGAATGCCGCCAGCGTCTCGCCTTTGGGCATGGTCGAGGCGCGGCCGGGGGTACGGGTCAGCACGACCGACTGCGCCAGGCCGGGCAGGGTCAGCTCGGTCTCCAGCGCGGCGGCGGCGGCGGCGAAGGACGGCACGCCGGGCGTCACCTGGACGGGAATGTCCAGCGCGCGCAGGCGGCGCAGCTGTTCCCCCATCGCGGACCAGACCGACAGGTCGCCCGAATGCAGCCGGGCAACGTCATGGCCTGCGGCATGGGCCACGGCGATCTCGTCGATGATCTGGTCCAGGCTGAGGGGCGCGGTGTTCACGATCCGCGCACCGGGCGGGCAGTGCGCCAGCAGGACGGCGGGAACCAGGCTGCCCGCATAGAGGCAGACCGGACAGGCCGCGATCAGGTCGCGCCCGCGCAGGGTGATCAGGTCGGGTGCGCCGGGGCCGGCGCCGATGAAATGGACGGTCATGGAACCTCTGCGATGGCGATGGTGACAAGGCCGCAGGCCGACACGCGGCGGGGGGCCGACAGGCGTGCACCGGGACCTCCGGCGGCCAGGGCTGCGGCCTCGGCGACGGACCCGGTGCCGTAAAGCGCCTCGATCCGGGTCGAGCGGGTGGGGGTGGCGATGCCCGCGACGTCGACGATGTGCAGCGGCAGGTTCAGCAGGACGGCCAGCGGGCGCAACT
Source organism: Paracoccus sp. T5 (assembly GCF_048538155.2). GTDB lineage: Bacteria > Pseudomonadota > Alphaproteobacteria > Rhodobacterales > Rhodobacteraceae > Paracoccus. The sequence continues at coordinate 3,119,928 of NZ_CM135809.1, read as the reverse complement.
GCTCGGCCCGCTGCGCGATCGTCGCCAGCGCATCGGCACCCCCCGCCGCCGCCAGTGCCGCGGCCAGCGCGTCGCGCGTCGTCCCGGCGCGGCAGCCGATACCCGCGACGCGCGTCATGTCGTGACCGCCCATTGCACCACCGGGCGCAGCGGCTGCCAGCCGCGCATCCCGCCTAGGGGGGCGGCGCGCGCGATCTCGATCCGGGTCAGGTCGCCGCCGTGGCGGGCGTGAAGATCTGTCAGCAGCGCCTCGGTCTCCAGGGTCACGGCATTAACGACCAGCCGGACGCCGTGGGGCAGGGCGGGCCACAGCGTCTGGAACAGGGCCGCGCTGGCGCCGCCGCCGACAAAGACCGTGTCCGGTTCGGGAAGGCCGGCCAGCGCCTCGGGGGCGGCGCCTTCGACGATGCGGATGCGATGGGCCAGACCGAAGCGGTCCAGGTTTCCGGCGATCAGCGCCAGACGGTCGGTGCGCGGCTCGATGCAGATCGACCGCCCCCCCGCCAGCGCCCATTCGACCGAGATCGACCCCGAGCCCCCGCCGATGTCCCACAGCAGGGCGCCGGCCCTCGGCTGCAAGGCCGCCAGCGTCAGCGCGCGGACCGGCGCCTTGGTAATCTGGCCCTGGTGGTCGAACAGGTCATCGGCGCGTCCGGCTGCGGCGGACAGCCCGAAGCCGCGCGGCAGGTCGGCGCCGTCCAGCGCCACCGCGACCGGAGCCGCGATGTCAGTCAGGGCAAAGCCGTCGGCGCTGGTGCCCCGGATGCGTTCGGCCGGGCCGCCAAGGCGCTCCAGCACCGTCATGCGGATGGCCCCGGCGCCCTGGCCGCACAGCCAGGCGGCCAGGGCTGCGGGCGCGTCGCCGTCGCGCAGCGTGGCGATGATCCGGCAGCCGCGCAGCAGATGCGGGCGCAGCCTGGCCAGCGGCGCGGCGTGCAGGCCAAGGGTCACGCAATCCTCCAGCCGCCAGCCAAGCCGCGCGGCAGCCAGGGAGGGCACGCCCGGTGCCGGAAGGGCGCGCCATTCGCCCGGCGCCAGATGCGCGGCCAGGCTGCTGCCCGCCCCGAACCAGAAGGGATCACCCGAGGCCAGCACCGCCACCCGCTGTCCGCGCAGCGCCAGCACCGGCGCCACGTCGAAGGGCACGGGCCAGGCCCGGCCGCGCGCTCCCACCCCCGCCAGGTCCAGGTGGCGCGGGCCGCCAAAGACAACCTTTGCCGCCGCCAGCGCATCGCGGCTTGCATCCCCCAGCCCGGCCGCGCCATCTTCGCCCATGCCGATGATCGTCAGCCAGGGGTCAGACATGAAACGCGTCCTGCTGCTGGGCGGCACCACCGAGGCCAGCGATCTGGCCCGCCTGCTGGCCGGCGCGGGGATCGATGCGGTCTTTTCCTATGCCGGGCGCACGGCCGCGCCGATGGCCCAGCCCCTGCCGATGCGGATCGGGGGTTTTGGCGGCGCCTCCGGGCTGGCGGACTGGCTGCAGGGCGCCGGCATCAGCCATGTGATCGACGCGACCCATCCCTTTGCCGCCCGGATGAGCCGCAATGCCCATGCCGCCTGCACGGAGCTGGGGCTGCCGCTGCTGGCGCTGCAGCGGCCCGCGTGGCAGCCGGGGCCGGGCGATGACTGGCAGCCGGTTCCCGACATCGCGGGTGCCGTCGCGGCCCTGCCCAAACGGCCCGCGCGGGTTTTTCTGGCGATCGGCAAGCAGAACCTGGACCCCTTTGCCCGTCTGCCCCATGACTGGCTGCTCCGCCTGGTCGATGCCCCCGACAGCGCGCCCCTGCCGCGCGCCCAGGTGGTCATCGCCCGCGGTCCCTTTACCGTGGATGGCGACCGCAGCCTGATGGCGGCGCACCGGATCACCCACCTGGTGGCCAAGAACAGCGGCGGTGCGGGGGCCAGCGCCAAGCTGCAGGCGGCGCGCGACCTGGGGGTGCGGGTGGTGATGATCGACCGGCCCGCGCTGCCCGACCGCGCCACCGTCGCCATCCCGGCCGAGGCGCTGGACTGGCTGCATCAGACCGCCCCCGCGCTGCGCGGCGTATAGACCCAGGGGCCCACGCGCCGCGTGGCGCTGTTGCCGACCAGGACCACGGTGCGCATGTCGGCCATCTGCGGCTCGGCGTCGGCCAGGGTCACGATCCGCAGCGATTCCTCGGGCGTGGTGACGGCGCGGGCGAAGATCATCAGGCGCGCCGGTTCGCATTCCTGGCGCAGGACCTCCAGCACGCGGGCAAAGCCCTCGGGGCGGCTGGCCGAGCGGGGGTTGTAGAAGGCCATCGCGAAATCACCCCGCGCGGCATGGCGCAGGCGGTGTTCGATCAGCGCGAAGGGCTTGAGGTTGTCCGACAGGTTGATGGCGCAGAAGTCATGGCCCAGGGGCGCGCCCGCGCGTGCGGCGGCGGCCAACATGGCGGTGATGCCGGGCAGGATGCGGATGTCGGCCAGGTCGCCGCCCGCCTCGACCGCCTCGAACAGGGCCGAGGCCATGGCAAAGACCCCCGGATCGCCTGACGACACGATGACCACCCGCCGCCCCGCCGCCGCCAGGTCCAGCGCCAGCCGCGCGCGGTCCAGCTCCACCCGGTTGTCGGAGGCGTGCAGCACCAGTCCCTCGCGCGCGGCGATGCGCGCGACATAGGGGATATAGCCCACGATGTCGGTGGCCTCCGCCAGCGCGGCCGAGACCTCGGGCGTCACCAGTGCCTCGGCGCCGGGGCCAAGGCCCGCGACGGCGATCCAGCCGCTCATTCGGCGACCTGGGCCAGCGCCACGGGGCGGCGGCCCTGGCCATGCACCAGCACGATGGCGAAATAGGGGCAGTCTGCAGCCTCGACATCCGCCAGGCGCAGGATGCGCTGGCCGGGCATGGTGCCGCGTTCGATCAGCCAGGCGTCGTCCAGCCGGCCCGCCATCGTCAGGGCGCGGCGCACCTTGGGCAGGTTGCGGCCGGTCTTCATCACCACCAGCGCGTCCGAATGCTGCATGTGGCGCAGCATCTCGCCCTCGGGCAGGGTGCCCATGACCACGGTCAGCACGTCGTCGCCCCAGGTGATGGGCGTGCCGCTGGCGTTCCAGCAGCCGACCATGCCGGGGATGCCCGGGATCACGGTCACCGTCACCCGATCCCTCAGCCGCACATAAAGATGCATGAACGAGCCATAGAGGAACGGGTCCCCCTCGCACAGAACGACGACATCATCGGTCGCGGCCAGCGCCGCCAGCCGGTCGGCCCAATCGTCGTAGAAATCGGCCAGCAGCCGGTTGTAGTCGGGGCTGTCAAAGGGGATCTCGGTCGTGACCGGGTATTCCATCGGATATTCGGCCGCGGCCGGTGCCAGCATCCCGTCAACGATGCGGCGCGCCTGTCCTTGGCGCCCGGGCTTGCGGAAATAGGCGACGTGGCGCGCCTGCCGGATCGCCCGGTCGGCCTTGACCGAGATCAGGTCGGGATCGCCCGGCCCCAGGCCGGCGCAGATGATCTGTCCCATGCGGCTACTCCTTCCGGCTGGCCAGCGCGTTGATGGCGGCCACAGTGATGGCCGAGCCGCCAAGCCGTCCCTGCACGATGACCGCGGGCGCGGGCGGGGCGGCCATCAGCGCGTCCTTGGATTCGGCGGCGCCCACGAAACCCACCGGGCAGCCGATGATCGCGGCCGGGCGCGGGCAGGCGGGGTCCTCCAGCATGTTCAGCAGGTGGAACAGCGCGGTCGGCGCATTGCCGATGGCCACGACCGCGCCGTCCAGGTCCGGGCGCCACAGTTCCAGCGCTGCGGCGCTGCGGGTGTTGCCCATGTCGCGCGCCATGTCCGGCACGCGCGGGTCGTGCAGCGTGCAGATCACCCGGTTCCCGGCGGGCAGGCGGGTGCGAGTCACGCCCTCGCTGACCATGCGCGCGTCGCAGAGGATCGGCGCGCCTGCCGCCAGCGCGGCGCGGGCACTCGTGGCCATGCCGGGGGTGAAGCGCACGTGACGTTCCAGCCCGACCAGGCCCGCGGCATGGATCATGCGCACGACCACCGGCTCCTCGTCGGGGTCAAAGCCCGCCAGGTCGGCCTCGGCGCGGATGGTGGCGAAGGACTGGCGATAGATCGCGGCGCCGTCCTTTTCGTAATCATGAGGCATCACAGAACCCTTGGCAGCTGGTCGGGGTGAAGGCCGCGCCGCACGGCCGGGTCGGCCGCGCGGCCATGGCGGATCAGATCAAACCCCGCCGGCGTGGCGGTCAGGGTCAGGTCGGCGGGACGCGGCCAGCCGCAGCCCTTGGCACAGCCCGACACATGCAGCACCGCACCCGGCGGGACAAGACCCGCCAGGTCGCGCGCCAGGGGCCGGGTCGCGGCATGGGCCTGCGGGCAGGCCGGGGCGCCGGGACAGGCGCGCAGGCGCAGGCGGGGGTCCTGCGGGTCCAGGATTACACCGGGCAAGTCGGGCAGGGTGCGGGCGCCCTGCACCAGCAGCATGCGCCAAGGCGTCAGCCGCAGCGGCCCGAGCCGTGACAGGCGGCGCAGCGTATCGGGCGGCACCTGGCCGAATTCCAGCGCCGCCAGCATCCCCTGTGCCGTGGCCCCCGGCTGCGCGGCGGGCGCGGCGGCGCGGGCCGGCCAAACAGCGCCCGGCGGCCGCGCGCCTTGGGCGATCAGCGCGGCCATGCGGCCCCAGCCAGCGGGCGCGCCTCCCTGGTCCAGGAACCACTGTGCCAAGGCCAGCGCCTCGGTCACGTCGTGCAGGGGGGGCGCGGTCGCCATGCCATCCGCCCTCAGCGTCAGCCCTTGAGGGCCGCGCTCGATCCGGATATCGGCGGGGTCGCGGGTCAGGACGGGCAGCGGCCCGGCATCGACGGCAAAGCCGAACTTGGCCGGCAGCGTCAGCCCGCTTGCGGCCAGCGCGGCCTCCAGCGCGGCGGCCAGGGCATCCGTCGCGGCATCGGCAAAGGGCGTGACCAGGATGTTGCGCCGCCGCTCGGCATCCGTATCGGCGTCGATCAGGTCCTGCGCGCGCAGGGCGGCGATCAGCGGCGCGTGGCTGTCAGGTGTCACGCCGCGCAGTTGCAGGTTGGCACGGCCGGTCAGCTCGATGATGCCGTTGCCCTGCGCCTCGGCCGCGTCGGCGACGGCTGCGGCTTGGGCCGCGCTCAGCCGGCCGCCGCGCGGTCGCAGCCGCACCACCCATCCATCGCCGGATTCCATCGGCCGCAGCGCGCCGGGGCACCATCCCTTTACCGCGCTCACAGCGTCACCGCGATCGAGTTGCGGCGCGTCACCCACAGCCCCGCCTGGTGCAGGCGCTGGAACAGGTCGCGCATCGCGGCCAGGGCGGCGGGATTGGCCGCCTCCATGAACGCCACGATCTCGGGGCGGCCAAGCGTGGCCTCGTGGTAAAGGTCGAACAGATGCGGCGGCACCGCGCCTGCCAAATGCGCGAAAGCCGCCATGTGATCCAGCGTGGCCGCGATCTCGGCCGCGCCGCGATAGCCGTGGCGCGTCATCCCGTCGGCCCAGGCCGGGTCGGCGGCGCGGGCGCGGGTGGTGCGAGCGATCTCCTCGGTCAGGGTGCGGGCGCGGGGGCGGCCGGGCTGCGTCGCGTCCAGGTGATAGAGGGCGGGGGCCGTGGCCCCGATCCTGGTCATCGCGGCGGCAAAGCCCGCCTCGTGCGCGGCATAATCGGCGGCCAGCAGCAGGTCGGTCTCGGGCAGGTCCTGTGCATGGACAAAGCTGTCGACGCCCGCCATCCGCGCCTCCAGCCCCGCGCGGTCCGGGCGGCTGGTCCCGTCCGCCCCGATGGCCCAGGCCGAGGCCGCAAGCCAGGCCTCGCCCGCCGCCGCCCGCGCGGCATCGGTGAATTCCGTGGGCGCCGTGCCCATGCCCAGCCCGTACTGGCCGGGCTGCGGACCAAAGACGCGGGGCGCGCGCGCCGCATAGGGGTTCTGATCCGTCGCCTCGTCACGCTCGGCCAGGGTCGCGGCCCCGGTTTCGAACAGCTGCGCCAGCACCGGAAAGACGTCGCGGAACAGGCCCGAGACGCGCAGCGTCACGTCGATGCGCGGACGGTCCAGCAGCGCCAGCGGCACGACCTCGACCCCCGACACCCGTCCCGAACCCTGGTCCCACACGGGCTTCAGTCCCGCCAGGTGCAGCGCCATGGCAAACTCCTCGCCCGCCGTCCGCATGGTCGCGCTGCCCCACAGGTCGACCACCAGGCCACGCGGCCAGTCGCCATGATCCTGCAGGTGGCGGCGCAACAGTTCCTCGGCCAGCTTGACGCCCTGGGCATGGGCGGCGGGGGTCGGCACGGCGCGGGGATCGACGCTAAAGAGGTTGCGCCCCGTCGGCATCACGTCCGACCGACCCCGGTTCGGCGACCCCGACGGGCCCGGCGCCACGAACCGGCCCGCCAGCGCCGCCGCCAGCCCCGCGCGTTCGGCCTCGCCGCAGGCGCCGCTGCCCCAGATGTGCAGCCCCTCGCCATACTGGCTTTCCTTGATGTCGCAGACAAAGCGGTCGATGCGGGTGATCGCCTCGGCCGCGCTGGCGTCGGGGGGAATGCCCAGGTCGGCCTCGACCCCCAAGGCGCGGGCCTCGTCCCGGATGCCGGCGATCAGGCGGTCGCGGCGCGCCGGGTCCAGCCCGTCGGCGGTGGAATATTCGTCCAGCAGCCGTTCCAGCCCCGCCATGCCGGGGGGCAGGGCGGCCTCGCGCATCGGCGGCGGCAGGTGGCCCAGGGTCACGGCTCCGATGCGCCGCTTGGCCTGCGCGGCTTCGCCCGGATCATTGACGATGAAGGGATAGATGACCGGCAGCGCCCCGGTCAGCGCCTGCGGCCAGCAGTCGCCCGACAGCGCCACGGCCTTGCCTGGCAGCCATTCCAGCGTGCCGTGCGCCCCCATGTGGACCAGGGCATGCGGGTCCTGCGCGGCCAGCCACAGGTAGAAGGCGACATAGGCATGGCGCGGCACGCGGGTCAGGTCGTGGTAACCGTCGTCGCGATCAGTGCGGTGGCTGCGTTCGGGCTGCAGCGCCAGCAGCAGGTTCCCGCGCCGGATGGCGGCAAGGCGGAAGGCGCCTTGGTCGAAATCGGGATCGGCCTCGGGCGGGCCCCAGGCCGCGTGCAGCGCCTCGCGCAGCGGCTGCGGCAGGGCCTGCAACGCAGCTTGGTAATCGGACAGCGGCCACGTGATGCGCTGGCCGGCCAGGGCGGCAGCCCCAACACCAGCGGGGACATCGTAGCCTTGGGCGGCCAGCGCCTGCGCCACGCCCTCGGCCGAGGCCGGGGCGTCCAGCCCCACCGCATGCGCCATCTGCCAGTCGCGGCCGGGATAGGTGGACAGGATCAATGCCACCCGCCGCTCTGCCGCCGGGGTCCGCGCCAGCCGCGCCCAGGCCGCGATGCGGTCGGCGGCGGCGGCCAGAAGACCGGGATCCGCCCGATGGGAAAAGCGCGAGAACTGCAGGTCGGAGTCGCGCGGCTCGGGCGCCTTGAAGCTGATGACGCCGGCAAAGATGCGGCCGTCGATCTCGGGCAGCACCACGTTCATGGCCAGGTCCGACGGTGACAGCCCGCGCTCGGCGCCCGCCCATTCGCGCCTGCGATTGGTCGACAGCGCCACTTGGAAGACAGGGCAGCCCATGCCGTCGAAGGGCGTGCCGGCCTGGGTCCGGGCGGAAAACCCCGTCGCATTCACGACCAGCGTCGGCGACGCGGGCAGGGTGTCGCGCAGCCAGTCCCCCAGCCCCTCGGCCTTCAAGGAGGGGGCGAAGGCGCCGATGGCCGCGAATCCCCGCGCCCGCAGCGCATGGATCAGCGCATCGACGGGACCGATATCGGCGGCGGCCAGCCAGCTGCGATAGAAGGTGACCAGCGCCAGGTTCCCCTGCGGTACCTGGTCAATCACGCCATGGTCAGGATCCCACAGCCCCATCTGCGGCAGCGTCTTGCGCCCCTCGACCGGGGCGGCGGCCAGGCCCGAGGCAATGGCCATCTGCGCCAGCGCCGCCTGTGCGGCCACCGCGCCGCCCTGGTCGCAATGCCGCCGCAGCACGCGCAGCACGGAGGCCGGCACGGTCGAGACCTCCTCCAGCCGGGGGTCGTCGCGCCCGTCGGCCGGCAGCACCGCCAGCGCGATCCCCCGGCGCCGCGCCAGGTCCTGCACCGAGGCCAGGCCATAGGGCCAATAGGCCTCTCCGCCGATCAGGCGGATCAGGATGCCGCGGGCGCCCGCCAGCGTCTGGTCCAGGTAGGTGTCGACCGACACCGGGTGCCGCAGCGCCACCAGGTTGCACAGCCGCAATGACGGCAGCCCGCCCGCCGCCCGCCGCCACCCTTCCGCGAAGGCCCCCAGGTCGCTGTCCGAAAAGGACAGGACCACCAGATCCGCAGGCGACTGGCCCGGATCATAGGGGGCGTCGGTCTGGTCCAGGCCGACCTGTTCGCGAAAGATGACATGCATCAGGCGGGAACGCCTTCCAGCACGGCGCGGATCGCGGCCTCGTTCACGTGGTCATGTTCGGCGATGACCACCAGCCGCGACTGGCGGGGCTGGCTGCCCCAGGGGCGGTCGTACTGGTGCCGCACACGCGCGCCCACGGCCTGCACCAGCAGGCGCATCGGCTTGCCCTGCACGGCGACATGGCCCTTGACGCGCAGGATGTTCTGCTCGGCGGCCAGCCGCGCGATGCGGTCCGCCAGGTCGGCGGGATCGGCGATCTCGGGCAGGTCGATGACAACCGTGTCGAAATCCTCGTGCTCGTGATCGTCCTCGCCGTCGTGGTGGCTGGGGCGGGCGGCGATGTCATCCTCGGCGGCGGCGTTCAGGCCCAGGATCAGGCGCGGGTCGATGGCGCCTTCGGTCACGGTCAGGATCGGCAGCTTGCGGGGCGATTCGGCCTCGATCACGGCGCGGGCGGCGGCAATCCCGTCCGGTCCCGCCAGATCGGCCTTGGTCAGCAGGATCACGTCGGCACAGGCGATCTGGTCCTCGAACACCTCGGACAGGGGCGTCTCATGATCCAGGCTGTCGTCGGCGGCACGCTGCGCGTCCACCGCCGCCACATCGGGGGCAAAGCGGCCCGCGGCCACGGCCTCGGCATCGGCCAAGGCGATCACCCCGTCCACGGTGATACGCGACCGGATCGCCGGCCAGTCGAAGGCCTTCAGCAGCGGTTTCGGAAGTGCCAGCCCCGAGGTTTCGATCAGGATGTGGTCGGGCTTTTGCGGCAGCGCCATCAGGCGTTCCAGCGTCGGAATGAAGTCGTCGGCCACGGTGCAGCAGATGCAGCCGTTCGACAGCTCCATGATGTTCTCGGCCGGGCAATTGTCGTCGGCGCAGCCCTTCAGGATGTCGCCGTCCACGCCCATCGTGCCGAATTCATTGACCAGCACGGCCAGCCGCAGCCCCTGCGGGTTCTGCATCAGGTGCCGGATCAGCGTGGTCTTGCCCGAACCCAGAAAGCCGGTGATCACGGTGACGGGGGTCTTCACGAGGTCGGTCATGGGTCACTCCTGCGGGGGGATGCGGGCAAGGCTCTGCTTGCGGAAGATGGCGGGGCGTTCGCGCCAGGGCACGATCCCGTCGGCGGTGGCGGCATAGGCGGCGGCACCCGACAGGATGTCGGCGGCATCGGCGGGGGTCAGCCGCCCATAGACATAGGACCACTTGCCCGGCCCCGACAGGGCGACCGAACAGCCCTGGGCGCAGGCGGACAGACATTCGACGGGCCGGATCTCGACCCCCTGCGGCGCGGCCTCGCGCAGCGCATCGTGCAGCGCGGTGCCGGGGCGGGGCCCCTCGGGGTCGTTGCCCGGCAGGGTGCCGCGACAGGTGGTGCAGACATGCAGAACAGCGCGCATCGCGGGCCTTCCCTTGGCTTTCGGCATCCGGGGCGGCCCGAAGAGGACGGCGCGGGTCATCCGGCCATCATCTGCCGGTCGCGAAACACCCCGTTCGCCGGTCATCGTCAGGTGCTGGCAGGTCTCCCGGCTTGCGGATTTCGGGCGCTTGGCCCAACGGTCGTCCCACCTTCCCGGCCCCGCGCGGCGGCGGCCAGTGGATCGGGGCGACCTTTCCGGTCACGGTCGCGGGGGCGGCTGCGCCTGGGCATGGCCGAAACCTTGCCTGTCGCATTCCCTCTTCGCCTGCCTTACGACAGGAACCAACACGCGCCCACCAAAAGCGCCGCGCCCGCGATTTGTCAACCTTCAGGAGCGAACCGATGACGCAGACCGATCCCAATGACGCTACGGACAACCCGGAGGACCTGGCCCGCCACGCCCAGAAGATGGCCAAGAAGAAGGCCGCCCGCGACCGGATGATGGAAACCAAGACCGGCGAGAAGGGACTGATCATCGTCCATACCGGGCCGGGCAAGGGCAAGTCTTCGTCGGGCTTTGGCATGATCATGCGCTGCATCGCGCATGGCATGCCCTCCGGCGTGGTGCAGTTCATCAAGGGGGCCTGGGACACCGGCGAACGGCGCCTTCTGACCACCCATTTCGCCGATCTGTGCCAGTTCCACAGCATGGGAGAGGGGTTCACCTGGGAAACCCAGGACAAGTCCCGCGACATCGCCGCGGCGCGGGCGGGCTGGGCCAAGGCGCAGGAGCTGATCCGAGACCCGGCCATCCGCATGGTCCTGCTGGACGAGATCAACATCGCCTTCCGCTATGGCTATCTGGACGTGGCCGAGGTGCTGGCCTTTCTGGACGCGGAAAAGCCGCCGATGACGCATGTCGTGCTGACCGGCCGCGGCGCCCCCGAAAGCCTGGTCGAGGCGGCCGACCTGGTGACCGAGATGACCCAGGTCAAGCATCCCTTCCGGTCGGGGATCAAGGCGCAGGCCGGGGTCGAGTTCTGAGCCCACGGCAGGGACCGTCAGAAAAAGATCACGTCCGGGTGAACCCCCGGGCGGGCTGAAGGGTTTGGTCGGTACATATGGCCCCAAGGAAACTGCCCTCCCATGACATCCCCCCCGCCGCTTCCTGCCGATGCCGCATTGTTTCTGGACTTCGACGGCTGCCTGGTCGAGATCGCGCCCCGTCCCGATGCGGTGGTCGTGGCACCTGCCCTGCGGGAGCGGCTGGTGCGGTTGCACCGGCGGCTTGACGGCGCTCTGGCGCTGATCTCGGGGCGGGACGTGGCGAACCTGCGGGGGCATCTGGTCGATTTTCCGGGCATGGTGGCGGGCAGCCACGGTTCGGAACTGTCCCCCTCGCCGGACCGGATCGAGGCGCTGCACGAGCAGCCCTTCGACGCGCAAGCCCTGCATCGCGCGGCGCATGACATGGCGGCGCCGCACCCGTCGGTGCTGGTCGAGGAAAAGCCCCATGGCGTGGCCATGCATTACCGCAAGGACCCGTCCCTGCAGAATTTCGTCGAGGATGCGATGCATGCCTTGGCCGAACAGAACCCGCACCTGATGCTGCAGCCCGCCAAGATGGCGCTGGAACTGCGGCCGGGCGGCGTGGGCAAGGACACCGCGCTGGCCCGCCTGATGCAGATGCCCCCCTTTGCGGGGCGCATGCCGGTCTTCGCGGGCGACGACACCACCGACGAACCCGCGATGGCCGAGGCGCAGTCCCGCGGCGGCTTTGCCGTCAAGATCGGCGACGGCCCCACCGCTGCCCGCCACCGCCTGTCCGATCCCGCCGCGCTGGCCGCATGGCTGGATGCGTCCCTGGGATGAAGGAGTTTTCATGTCCCGTCTGATCGTCGTCTCCAACCGCCTGCCCTTGGGGGACAATCCCTCCGGGGGCCTTGTCGTGGCGCTGGAGGATGCCCTGCGCAGTTCCGGTGGGGTCTGGATCGGGTTTTCGGGGGATGTGAAGGACGATCCTGGCGATCAGCTTCAGGATCATCCGGGGGCACCCTTTCAGCGGCTGTCCTTTGACCTGAACACGCAGGATCACCACGACTATTACCTGGGCTATTCGAATTCGATGCTGTGGCCGGTCTGCCACGGGCGGCCGAACCTGATGCGCATCCTGCCGGAGTATCTGGAAGGGTACAAACGGGTGAACGCCCGCATCGCCGACCTGATGCTGCCGCAGCTGCGCGAGGGCGATCGGATCTGGGTGCAGGATTATCACCTGTTCCCGCTGGCGGCCGAACTGCGCGCCCGTGGGGTGACCTGCCCCATCGGCCTGTTCCTGCATATTCCCTTTCCCGGTCCCGCCGATTGCGCGGCGCTGCCCAATCCGGCCGAGATGTTCGAATGGCTATCGCATTTCGACCTGCTGGGCTTTCAGGCCCATCGCGACCTGGGGGCCTTCGCCGAAAGCGCGCGGCAACTGGCCGAAGTGGACCAGATCTCTGAGACGCGATTCCGCCTGTCGGGGCGCGAGGTCCGCGCGGAGGTCTTTCCCATCGGCATCGACACCGCCTCCTTCATCGAGGAGGCACGCGATGCCCCGGACGAGGATCGCGTCCGCCTGCTGACCGGCGCCAAGATGATGATCGGCGTGGACCGGCTGGATTATTCCAAGGGCATCCCGCAGCGGTTCCGCGCCTATCAGATCCTGCTGGAGCAGGACCCGGACCTGATGGAATGCATCTCGTTCCTGCAGATCGCCCCGCCGACGCGCGAGGCGGTCGAAGCCTATCAGGACATCCGCGAGGAGACCGAGCATCTGGCGGGGCGCATCAACGGCCAGTTCTCGACCCTGAACTGGACCCCGATCCGCTTTATCCACCGGCCCTTCCCGCGCCCGGTGCTGGCAGGGCTATACCGGCAGGCGCGCATCGGCCTGGTGACGCCGCTGGCCGATGGCATGAACCTGGTGGCCAAGGAATATGTGGCGGCCCAGGACCCCGAGGATCCGGGGGTCCTGATCTTGTCGCGGTTCGCCGGGGCCGCCGAGGAGATGACCGAGGCGCTGATCATCAATCCCCATGATCCGCACGACCTGGCGCAGGCCATGGCAGAGGCATTCAGGATGCCGCTGGAGGAACGCCGCCGCCGCCATGCCGCCCTGTTGAAGGGGGTGATCGACCACGACGTCGCCTGGTGGTCGGACGCCTATCTGGATGCGCTTGGGCAATCCCGCGAATCATGAGGGCGGGGTCTCCGGCAGCTTTCTGCCCGCCCTGCGTGCAGTTGCGATATTTTTGCCCGTTTACCGGGCATCTGCCCGGATTGTGCCCAGGCTGATGGCATCTTCTGGTGACGCCGCGCTGCAGCGGGTGCATCCTGAAGTTGCGGGGTCGCACCACTTCGCATCGTTGCGCTCCTCCTCATGGCTGGCAACGAGCCCTCCGGTAAGCCGCCGGTCCGCCGTTTTCTCCTCCCGCGGCCGGACCGGCGGCTTTTTCCGATCCTTACCTCAGATCAGCGCCGCCACATGGCGCAAGGCCGCGGCATATCCCTGGATCCCGAACCCCGCGATGACCCCGTCGGCGCGATGCGAGACATAGGAATGGTGTCGGAAAGCCTCGCGCTTGTGGACCTGGCTCAGATGCACCTCGATCACCGGGCCGTCAAAGGCGTTCAGCGCGTCCAGCACCGCGATCGAGGTATGGGTCAGCGCCGCCGGGTTGATGACGATGGCGGCGGCCTCGTCCCGTGCCTCGTGGATCCAGTCGACGATCTGGCCCTCCCAGTTGGATTGCAGAAAGCGGATCTGGTGGGGGGCTGCCGCCTCGCCGCACAGCGCCTCGACATCGGCCAAGGTGGCATGGCCATAGATCTCGGGCTGGCGCTTACCCAGCAGGTTCAGGTTGGGGCCGTTCAGGACATGGATCAGCGGCATGGGCGGGTTCCTTGCAGGGTCGGCCCTTGCTAGCGCAAGGCGGGCGCGCTGTCAGCCGGGAAGGGCAGTGACCGGGGCCACCCGTCCCGACGGGTCGATCAGGCGCAGCACCGGCGGATGCGCCGTCAGCACCGGAACCGCGCCCGCGACGGCAGGCGGGCTGGTCCACAGCCGGGCGCCGTCATGCGCGATCAGCACCAGCCGGCCGTCCAGCATCTGCAGGCGCCCCGGCCCGGCCCCCTGCCACAGGACCTGCCCCCCGTCGCGCAGGACCGGGCCGTCGTCGGGATCGTTCCACAGCCGCAGCGCGCCATCCGCCGCCGACAGCGCCTGTCCCGGCCAAAGCGGCCCGGTCATTCGGTCCTGGAGGGCGCTTTCGCCGACAAGGCTGCGGGTCAGCAGGGCCGCCAGCGTGCTGCGGTCCCATCCGTGATGCGCGGCCGCGGCCTGCAGGATCATCAGCTTGGCCAGCGCGGCAACGGGCGTCATGTCGCCGGCCGCGATCGCCCCCGTGTCGACGATCCAGGCACCGGCGGCGTAATGGAAGGCGCCGACCGTGCCGCCGATGGCGCGGCTGGCGATCAGGGTGGTGACGCCTTGCGCCTGCGCATGCAGCAGCGCCTGGCGCATGGCGCCGTCGCCGGCGGGGATGTTCCCTTCGCCGAAACCCTCCAGCACCAGCCCCGTCGCGCCCGAGGCCAGCGCGCCCTCGATCATCTGCGCCAGCAGCGGCGCGGCGCTGCGGTGATCGGCGGGGACGGCGGGGATCTGCACCACGCGCTGCCGGTCGATCCCCTGGGCGACCGCCTCCAGCTGCGCGCGGACCAGCGCCCGCGCCGCCGGATCGTCCAGCGCCTGCGCGGGCGAGGCGGGGCCGGGCAGCGGCGCGGCAGCCCCGTGCCAGATGCCGATGCCCGCTTCGGCCAGGGAGGGCAGGTGCGGACTGGCAAAGCCGGCAAGGCGGCGCGTGGACACCTTCAGCGCGCGCGACCCCCGCCACAGCCGCCCGTCGAAGTACAGCGCCACTTCGGGCAGGCGCAGGCGCGTCATGGCCAGCGCCCCGGACAGGTTGGCCAGCGCGTCGCTGCCCGCGTTCAGGACCAGGCCCTGCGGCGTCTCGCGCAGCAGGGGCAGCTGCGCCCCGGTCAGGATCACCGGCTTGGACAGGGCGGCCCGGGCCAGGCCCAGATCGTCGAAGACGTTCAGCAGCAGGGGCAGGGCGGCGCCTGAATAATCCATCGTGTCGGTGCCGTGCAGGATCACGAAGGCATCGTGGTCGTCATAGAGGTCCAGCACCCGCGCCGCCATCCGGCACCAGTCCGAGGGCCGCAGGTCGGTGCTGTCCAGCGTCCCCGGCCCCTGGTCGGAAAACCGCAGCCCGGTGTCGAAATGCAGCCGCAGGCCCGGCAGGCTGGCCGCCAGCGCCGGGCCCAGCAGGTCCCGTACCGCCGCCGCAAAGCGGTCCGACGGCATCGGGACCAGCGGCTGCCCCGTGCAGGAAATCGTGCCGCCGGTGTTGATGATGCAGATCCGCATGAAGGCCCCCTTGGTTGCGCCCCCTATAGGGCGGTCAGGGGGCCTCGATCCAGCCCCGCAGGAAGCTGGCGAGGTTCAGGGTCAGATCCTCGGACATGTAGCCGCCCTCCTGCACAATCACCGTGGGCAGGCCGGCCGCCTTGATTCGCGCCGCCGCCAGGGCAAAGCCCGCGGTGGTCACGCGAAGCCCGCGGAAGGGGTCGTTCTCGTGCGCGTCCAGCCCCAGGGCTAGGACCAGCGCCTGGGGCGCAAAGGCCCTGATGCGCTCCAGTCCCCGGTCGATGGCGGCCAGCCAATTCGCATCGCCCGACCCGAGCGGCAGCGGCAGGTTCAGGTTCATGCCCTGGCCGTCCCCGCGCCCGGTTTCGTGGTCATAGCCCAGGTAGAAGGGATAAAAGGCATCGGGCGCCGCATGAACCGAGACCGTCAGCACATCGGCCCGGTCATAGAAGATCTCCTGCGTGCCGTTGCCGTGATGCACGTCGATGTCCAGGACCGCCACCCGGTCGTGGCGGGCGCGCAGGGCCTGGGCCGCGATGGCGGAATTGTTCAGAAAGCAGTGTCCTGCCGCCGTATCCGCATCGGCGTGATGCCCCGGCGGGCGGCAGAGGGCATAGGCCGCCCGCGCGCCGTCCAGGACCGCCTGCGTGGCCGCCAGCGCCGTGTCGACGCCCCGCAGCGCGGCGGCATAGGTGTCGCGGCCAAGGGGGCAGCCCGTGTCCGACATGTGCCAGCCCGCGCGCCCGGTGATCCCCTGCGGATAGGTCTGCGTGGCCTTTTGCGGATGCAGGTTCGCCACCACCTCGGGGCCCGCGCCGGGGGCCTTTTGCCATTCGGCCCAGCCCTCGCGCAGGAAATTCAGATAGCGCGCCGTATGCACCTGGCGCATCGGCGCGTGGTCGGCGCGCGGCGGGTTCAGGGCCGTCAGCCCCGCCTGCGCCAGGCCCGCCAGCAGGCGGTCCGCGCGTTCGGCGGTTTCCTTGTTGCGCATCGGCACGCCGCGCAACATCCAGAACTGCGGGTCATGGGCGGCGGTGTCGGGCGCGTAAAAGCAGGGCAGATTGGTCATGCGGGCCTCCTGCCGCAAGGCTAGGGACTCCCTGCGGCAGGGGCAAGGTCAGAAGCCCGTATGCGTCTTGAGGAACTCGGCTTCCTCGGGGGTGCTGTCGCGGCCCAGGACGGCATTGCGGTGCGGAAAGCGGCCGAAGCGGGCGACGATGTCGCGATGGTCGCGCGCGAAATGCAGCGAATGTTCGTTGCCTAAGGCTTCGTAGAGCTGGACCGAGCGTTCCTGGTCGGCCAGCTCCTCGCTGTGCATGAAGGGCAGGTAGAGGAACTGCCGCCGCTCCGGCGACTGCTGTTGGTCATGGCCGCGATCCAGCGCGGCCTTGGCGTGTCGCAGCGCCAGGTCGTTGCTTTCAAAGCTGCGCGGGCTGCCGCGAAAGATGTTGCGCGGGAACTGGTCCAGCGCGATCACCATCGCCAGTGCGCTGTCGGCGTCCTCCATCCAACCGTCCAGCTGCCCGTCATGGGCCGCCGTATAGGTGTCGGCAAAATCCTCGCGGATGCGGGCATCGACCTGGTCGGACTTGGCGAACCAGTTGGGCCGCATCTCGTCCGAAAACCAGAAATCCAGCACCTGCTGCGGGGTCTTGATCATGGCGTTCTCCTTCATCGTCGCTATCATGGGCCTGTGCTTCGCGGAACCCGGGCTGAGCGCAACGCCCCTGACGGGCGAGGGGTCCGGCGGTCCGATCCGGGGGTCGTTCGTGCGTGCTTTGTCTTTCGACCGTTGAAGGGTCGCCATGACCGGCAGATCACGTGTGATCGGCCAACAAGGATCATGGCGGCCCCCGTCTCAGGCCAGCGGTTTCAGCCGGGCCTCGATCTCGGCGCGCCGGTCCTCCAGAAAGGGGGGCAGGGACAGGCCCTGGCCCATCGTCTCCTGCGGCTCGTCCACGTCGAAGCCGGGGCCGTCGGTCGCAAGTTCGAACAGGTTGCCTCCAGGCTCGCGGAAGTAGAGCGAGCGGAAATAATAGCGCTCGACCTCTCCGGAATTGGGCACACGGTGGCCAGCCACGCGGCGGGTCCATTCGGTCAGGGCGGCGGTATCGGGCACGCGGAAGGCGACGTGGTGGACGCCACCCGCGCCCTGCCGCGCCTGCGGCAGGTCCGGCTGCACCGCGACATGCAGCTCCGCCGCGGCGCCGCCTTCGCCCATCTCGAAGACATGGACCTGGCCCTGGCCGTCGGGGCTGGCGTAATCGCGCACCTGGCGCATGTTCATGACCTGGGTCAGCACGGCTGCGGTCGGGGCCAGATCGGGAACCGAGATCGTGATCGGCCCCAGGCCGCGGATCTGGTGCTGGGCCGGGATGTCGGCCTGGGCCCAGGGCCGGCCCTCCGGCAGGGGGGCCGCGACCAGGCGCAGGCGCTGGCCCTCGGGATCCTCGACATCTAGGCTGGGGCGCCCGTCCAGCAGCGCGATCTTGCCCGTCCGCACCCCCAGCCCGCTCAGGCGGCCGGCCCACCAGTCCAGGCTGTCCTGGCCCACGCGCAGGCCGGTGCGGGTGATCGCGTTTGTACCGCGACGTTCGCGCGCGGCGGGCCAATCAAAAAAGGTGATGTCGGTGCCGGGCGTGCCCGCACCATCGGCGAAGAAGAGGTGATAGGCCGAGGTATCGTCCTGGTTCACGGTCTTCTTGACCCGGCGGAGGCCCAGTGTCTGGGTATAGAAACGGTTGTTGCCCGGCGCATCGGCGGTGATGGCGGTCAGGTGGTGGATCCCGGTCAGTTGCATGAGGTGGCTCCTTTCCTTGTCTTGGGATCCATATGGCGCAAAGCTGCCGTTCGCGGCAGCGGGCACAGGCGCAACGCGGCGTTCGCGTATTGCGAACGGGCCGGCATGGGATATGCTGCCCCGATGGGATGGACGATCAGCGACATCGAGACGTTTCTGGCGGTTCTGGATGCGGGCAGCATCTCGGGGGCGGCGGCGCGGGCGGATCTGTCGAAATCGGTGGTCAGCAAGCGGATCAGCGATTTCGAAGCGGCCTTGGGCCTTGCGCTGTTCACCCGCCATGCCGGCCGGATCGCGCCCACCGACAGCGCGCTGACCCTGGCCGAGCGGTTGCGCCCGGCCCTGGCCGAGCTGGTCGCAGCAGCCGAAAGCGTCACGGGGCCTGAGGCCGAATTGCGTGGTCGGCTGGCCGTCGCCGCGCCGATGAGTTTCAGTATCCGCCACCTGGGGCCGGTGATCGCGCGGTTCGCGCAGGCCCATCCGGAGCTGGAGATCGTGCTGGATTACGATGACCGCCACATGGACCTGGGGCGGGCGGGTTTTGACCTGGGGCTGCGGATCGGTCATCTGAAGGACAGCAGCCTGATGGCCCGGCGGCTGTGCGAGGATCCGCGCGCCCTGGTGGCCAGCCCGGAGTACCTGGCGCGGCACGGGCCGCTGGACCGCGCCGCCGACCTGGCCCGGCACAGCGCCATCGGCTATCTGAACGCCCGCCTTGGCGAGATCTGGCCCTTTGGTCCGGCGATCCAGCCGCCGCGCCTGGGCCGCATCACCGCCAACAACGGCGAGGCGATGCGGGATATGGCGATCGGCGGCCTGGGGCTCGCGCTGCTGCCGCTGTTCATCGTCCATGACGCGCTGCGCGACGGGCGGCTGGTGCGGCTGCTGCCGGACCTGCCGCAACGGCCGCTGCCGGTCAGCCTCGTCTGGCCGCCGATCCGGCCGATGCCGCGCAAGACCCGTGCCCTGATCGACCACATCGCCCAGGCCTTTGCCGGCGACCCGCCCTGGCAGCGCGGCCTGTTTGATCCCGCGACCGCCGGGGGGCCGGCCCCCCGGACCCCCCGGCGCAGCGATTGACCGAACCGGTCCGCCCCGACGCCGCCCCGAGACAAGGAAACATGCAGATGATGGTCGATCCGAACGCCCCCTTTTTCCGGCACCTGTGGGTGCGGGTGGCCAGCGTGGTGCTGCCGCTGGCCTGGGCCGTGCTGGAACTGTGGACCGGCAATCCCTTCTGGGCGATCCTGTTTGGCGGCGCGGCGCTGTACCTGGCCCTGGCGCTGTTCGTGTGGCGGCGGCCGGAGGGCTGAGCCCGGCCGCCGCCGAAGCTCAGGCCGACAGGTCCACCGCGCCCGTCAGCCAGGCATGGCCGTTGGCGGGCAGCGTCAGGCGATCCCCTTCCAGTTCCGCCGCGACCGGGCCGGTCATGGCCGCGTCACCCGCGACGGTCAGGGTCACCGGATGCGCCGACAGGTTGAAGACGCAGGTCAGCACCTGGCCCTGGTGGTCGCGCTGGAAGCCCAGGATCGGTTCGGGCAGCTCCAGGAACCGCGCGGTCCCCCACCGCAGCGCGGGCTGCGCCTTGCGGAAGGCGATGCTGGCGCGATAGGCCGAGAGCATGCTGTTGTTCTGATCCTGCTGGCCGGCCACGGCACGGGCGGCCTGAGGGTCCTTGACCGGCAGCCAAGGCTGGCCCGTCGTGAAGCCCGCATGCGGCTGCGAGGCGTCCCAGACCATCGGCGTGCGGCAGCCGTCGCGGCCCTTGATCTCGGGCCAATAGCGCAGGGCGGGGGGATCGGTCAGTTCCTCGAAGACCAGCTCGGTCTCGGTCTGGCCCAGTTCCTCGCCCTGATAGAGGCAGATCGTGCCCGGAAAGGACAGGAGCATCGCCACGGCCTGCCTGGCCAGCGCATCGGAATCGGCGGCGTGTTCGGCCCACCGGGTCACATGCCGGACGATGTCGTGGTTCGAGAAGGACCAGCAGGAATGTCCGTCGGGCGCGTGCTTCTGCACGCCCTGGATGGTGTTGCGGAAATGCCGGGCGGTGAAGGTCCGGCTGAGCATCTCGAAGCTGTAGCACATGTGCAGACGATCGGTGCCGGCGGTGTATTCCGCCATGATGTCGATGGCGGTCTGGCCGTTGTCGCCGACCTCGCCCACCATCATGCGGTCGTCGAATTCGTCGGTCAGCGCGCGCATCCGCTTGAGGAAGGCGACGTTCTCGGGCCGGTTGCGCGACTGGACATGGCGCTGCCAGGCATAGACATCGGGCCCGTCATAGACCGGGTTCGGGGGGTTGTCGCGCAGCTGGTCGTCGTGGAAGTAGTAGTTGACCGTGTCCAGGCGGAATCCGTCGACGCCCCGTTCCAGCCAGAAGCGCATCGTTTCCAGCAGCGCGTCCTGCACGGCCGGGTTCCACAGGTTCAGGTCCGGCTGCTGGATCAGGAAGTTGTGCAGGTAATACTGCCGGCGCCGCGGCTCCCATTCCCAGGCATGGCCGCCGAAGACCGCCAGCCAGTTGTTCGGCGGCGTCCCGTCCGGGTTCGGATCGGCCCAGACATACCAGTCGGCCTTGGGATTGGTGCGGTCCACGCGGCTTTCGGCGAACCAGGGATGCTTGTCGCTGGAATGGCTGATGACCTGGTCGATGATGACCTTCAGCCCCAGTTCATGGGCGCGGGCGATCAGCGCGTCGAAATCCGCCATGGTGCCGAACAGCGGATCGATGCCGGTATAGTCCGACACGTCATAGCCCATGTCCTTCATCGGCGAGGTGAAGATCGGAGACAGCCAGATCGCGTCCGCGCCCAGGGATGCCACGTGATCCAGCCGCCGCGTGATGCCGGGCAGATCGCCGATGCCGTCGCCGTTGCTGTCCTGAAAGCTGCGGGGATAGATCTGATAGATCACCGCGTCGCGCCACCATTCCGTCATTCAGTCGTCTCCTGCATTGTCGGATTCGGGTCATTGAAGCACGGTTCTATCAGCAGGAAAAAGCGAAGGTTAGCGCCAACCGGGCGATTGCCCTCAACTGTGATCCCTCTAGAGTGGGGGCATGGACAGGAAGAACCCACCGCCACGACCGGATGCCCGGGACGACCATCGCTTTGGCCCGGTCCTGGGCGAGGTCGATCTGCATCTGCTGGGCGAGGGGACGCATCGCCGGCTGTGGCAGGCGCTTGGCGCGCATGTGATGACCCATGAAGGGGCGGCGGGCGTCCATTTCGCGGTCTGGGCGCCGAACGCGCGGCAGGTCTCGGTCGTGGGCGACTTCAATGCATGGGACGGGCGCCGCCACCCGATGCGGCGCGTCGGCGGCAGCGGCCTGTGGGAGATCTTCCTGCCCGGCCTGGGCGAGGGGTGCCTTTACAAGTACGAGATCCTGGATGCGCAGGGCGGCGTCCTGCAAAAGGCCGATCCGGTCGGCTTCGGCAGCCAGCACCCGCCCGAAAAGGCCAGCGTCGTGCGCGATATCGCAGGCTATGGCTGGAAGGATGCCGACTGGATGGCGTCCCGCGCGGCCGTGCAGGACCGCAGGGCGCCGATCAGCATCTACGAGGTTCATCTGGGCAGCTGGCGGCGCAAATGGACCGAGGCCGGACGGCCGCTGTCCTACAGGGAGATGGCCGAGGAGCTGGTGGGCTATGCCAGCGACATGGGCTTCACGCATCTGGAGCTGCTGCCGGTCAGCGAATTTCCCTTTGACGGGTCCTGGGGATACCAGCCCGTGGGGCTTTTTGCCCCGACCATCCGCTTTGGCCCCCCGCACGAGTTCCGCGACCTGGTCGAGGCCGCGCATCAGGCGGGCCTGGGCGTGCTGCTGGACTGGGTGCCCGGCCATTTCCCCAGCGACGCGCACGGGCTGGCGCGTTTCGACGGCACCGCGCTCTATGAGCACGAGGACCCGCGCGAGGGGTTCCACCAGGACTGGAACACGCTGATCTACAACTATGGCCGGACCGAGGTGCAGAACTTTCTGATCTCGAACGCGCTCTACTGGTTGGAGGAATATCACGTCGACGGGATGCGCGTGGATGCGGTCGCCTCGATGCTCTATCGCGACTATTCGCGCAGGGACGGCGAATGGGTGCCCAACCGGGATGGCGGTCGCGAGAATTACGAGGCGATCGATTTTCTTCGCAACATGAACATCGCGACCCATGGCGAACAGCCCGGCATCATGACCGTGGCCGAGGAGAGCACGTCCTTTCCCAAGGTCTCGGCCCCGGTCGATGCGGGCGGCCTGGGTTTTGGGTTCAAGTGGAACATGGGCTGGATGAACGACACGCTGCGCTACATGGCGCACGACCCGGTCCATCGGCGCCACCACCATGACCTGATGACCTTCGGGCTGATGTATGCCTTCAGCGAGAATTTCATCCTGCCGATCAGCCATGACGAGGTGGTTCACGGCAAGGGCAGC
This sequence comes from Paracoccus sp. T5, assembly GCF_048538155.2. Taxonomy (GTDB): domain Bacteria; phylum Pseudomonadota; class Alphaproteobacteria; order Rhodobacterales; family Rhodobacteraceae; genus Paracoccus. The sequence goes on along the minus strand of NZ_CM135809.1, from coordinate 3,097,420 downwards.
ATGCTGCGCAAGATGCCCGGCGACGAATGGCAGCAATTCGCGAACCTGCGCGCCTTCTACGGCTTCATGTGGGGCCATCCTGGCAAGAAGCTGCTGTTCATGGGCTGCGAATTCGCCCAGCCCGAGGAATGGAACCACAATGGCGATCTGAACTGGCAGGCGGCCGAGTTGCCGATGCACAAGGGCGTGCAGGCGCTGGTGCGCGACCTGAACCGGCTTTATCGCCGGACGCCCGCCCTGCATGTCAAGGATGCGGAAGCGGACGGCTTTCAGTGGATCGCCACCGATCCGGCGCAGTCGACCTATGCCTGGATCCGCCGCGGCGAGGCGGGCGATCCGCCGGTGGTGGTGCTGTGCAACTTCACCCCCGTGCCGCGTCCGGAATTTCGTGTCGGCGTGCCGCAACCCGGCCCATGGCGAGAAGCGTTGAATACCGACGCCACCATCTACGGGGGCAGCGGCATGGGCAACCTGGGCGGCGTTCACGCCGACGGGGCGGGGCAGGACGGGCAACCCGCCTCGATCACGGTCACCCTGCCGCCGCTGTCGGTGGTGATCCTTGTGGCGGGTGAATGAGATTTCGAGGGGGGAGTTGAAGATGGTTGAAACGCAAAGGCTGACACGGCGGGCGATGGCCTTCGTCTTGGCGGGAGGGCGGGGCAGCCGCCTGCAAGAGCTGACGGACCGGCGCGTCAAGCCGGCCGTCTATTTCGGCGGCAAGACCCGCATCGTCGATTTCGCCCTGTCGAACGCGATGAATTCGGGCATCCGCAAGATCGCCGTCGCCACGCAATACAAGGCGCACAGCCTGATCCGGCATTGCCAGCGCGGCTGGAACTTCTTTCGGGCCGAACGGAACGAGTTTCTGGATATCCTTCCCGCCAGCCAGCGCGTGTGCGAACACACCTGGTATCGCGGCACGGCCGATGCGGTCACCCAGAACATCGACATCGTGGACGATTACGATGTCGATTACATCGTCATCCTGGCGGGCGACCATATCTACAAGATGGATTACGAGATCATGCTGTGCGAGCATGTCGAGAACGACGCCGACGTGACCGTTGGCTGCCTGACCGTCCCGCGCGAAGAGGCCAGCGCCTTTGGCGTCATGCATGTCGACGACGACGGGCGCATCGTCTCGTTCCTGGAAAAGCCCGCCGATCCGCCCGCGATGCCCGGCCATCCCGACAAGGCGCTGGCGTCCATGGGGATCTATGTCTTCAAGTGGAGCTTCCTGCGTGACCTGCTGCTGCGCGACGCCGAGGATCCCAATTCCAGCCATGATTTCGGTACCGACCTGATCCCCGACATCGTGAAGAACGGCAAGGCGATGTCGCACCGCTTTGACACGTCCTGCGTCCGCGCCCCGGGGGCACCTGCCTATTGGAAGGATGTGGGAACGGTTGATGCCTTCTGGCAGGCCAATATCGACCTGACGGACTTCACGCCCGAACTGGATCTGTGGGACACGGACTGGCCGATCTGGACCTATTCCGAAAGCACCCCGCCGGCCAAGTTCATCCATGACGAAAAGGACCGGCGCGGCATCGCGATCTCGTCCATGGTGTCGGGGGGGTGCATCATCTCGGGGACCGAGATCCGCAACTCGCTGCTGTTCACCGAGGTGCACACGAACAGCTATGCCATCCTGGATCATGCGGTGGTGCTGCCCTATGTCACCGTCAACCGCCGGGCGCGCCTGCGCAACGTCGTGATCGATTCCCGCGTGGTGATCCCCGAAGGGCTGGTCGTGGGGGAGGACCCGCAGGACGACGCCCGCTGGTTCCGCGTCACCGACCGCGGCATCACGCTGATCACCCAGGACATGCTGGACCGGCGGGCGGCGTCGCTGTGATGCAGGTTCTTTCTGTTGCTTCGGAATGCGCGCCCCTGGTCAAGACCGGTGGCCTGGCCGACGTGGTGGGCGCGCTGCCCGCCGCGTTGGCCGGCCACGGGGTGCGGATGCGGACCCTGCTGCCGGGCTATCCGGCAGTGATGGCCGCATTGCTGGACACGGCCGAAGTCGGCCGCTTCGACGACCTCTTTGGCGGCGCGGCCCGCCTGTTGCAGGGACAGGCGGCGGGGCTGGACCTGCTGGTGATCGACGCGCCGCACCTGTTCGCGCGCAGCGGCGGTCCCTATCTGGCGCCGGACGGCCGCGACTGGCCGGACAACCCGGAACGCTTTGCCGCGCTGTCCTGGGTCGGGGCGCATGTCGCCGCGCATGGCGCGGGGGGCTGGCGGCCGCAGGTGCTGCACGGCCATGACTGGCAGGCCGGTTTCGCGACCGAATACCTGCGCCAGATGGGCGCCCGCGACGTGTGCACGCTGCTGACCATCCACAACATCGCCTTTACCGGATCGACCGACCCCTGGCGCCTGTCGTCGCTGCGGCTGGACCCCGGCCGCTTTCACAGCGAAGGTTATGAATTCTGGGGCGGGATCTCGGCGCTCAAGGCGGGGCTGATGGGGGCGGATGCGCTGACCACCGTCTCGCCCAGCTATGCCGAGGAGCTGATGACCCCGGAATTCGGCATGGGGCTGGACGGGGTGATGCGCCACCGCCGGGACGTGCTGCACGGCATCCTGAACGGCATCGACGAGGATGCCTGGAACCCCGCCACCGATCCCGCCATCACGCCCTATTCGACGCCTGCGGGCAAGATCGCGGCCAAGGCCGCCCTGCAGGCCGAACTGGGCCTGCCCCCGGCCGAAGGTCCGCTCTGCGTGATCGTGTCGCGCATGTCCCACCAGAAGGGGCTGGACCTGATCCTGGAGGTGCTGCCGACCCTGCTGGAGCAGGGCGGCCAGCTGGCGGTGCTGGGTTCGGGCGATCCGGGGCTCGAGCAGGCGTTCCGCCATGCCGCCGCAGATCCGAACGTGGCGGTGCGCATCGGCTATGACGAGGGTTTCTCGCATCGGCTGATCGCGGGGGGCGATGCCATCCTGGTGCCATCGCGGTTCGAACCCTGCGGGCTGACGCAGATGTACGGGCTGCGCTATGGCACGGTACCGGTCGTGGCGCTGACCGGGGGGCTGGCCGACACCGTCATCAACGCCTCGCCCGCCGCGCTGGCGCAGGGTGTGGCGACCGGCATCCAGTTCGCCCCGGTGACCGCGCAGGCGCTGCGCAGCGCGCTGGTCCGCCTGAACAGCCTGTATCGGGACGGGCCGACATGGACGCAGCTGCAGGCCAATGCGATGGCGCAGCCGGTGGGCTGGGGCCAGTCCGCGGCGGCCTATGCCGCGCTTTATGCCGATCTGGCCGGGACTCGATGACCTCAATGCATGCCATTTCGGCCGGTCAGCCGACGCCCCTGGGGGCGACCTTCGACGGCGCCGGGGTGAACTTTGCGCTCTTCTCGCAACATGCCGAACGCGTGGTCCTCTGCCTCTTCGACGGGCACCGCGAGACGCGGATCGACCTGCCCGAACGCGAGGGTCATGTGTGGCATGGCCGCATCGAGGGGCTGCGCCCCGGCCAGCGCTATGGCTATCGCGTCCACGGCCCATATCGCCCGCAGGAGGGCCACCGCTTCAACCCGCACAAGCTGCTGATCGACCCCTATGCCAAGCAGCTGACCGGCACGCCCCGCAACCATGACGCGCTGTTCGGCTTTCGCGCGGGCCATGCCGATGCCGACCTGTCCTTTGATCGCCGCGACAGCGCCCATCACATGCCGAAATCGGTGGTGGTCGATCCCAGTTTTTCCTGGGGCCACGACCACCCGCTGTGCCGCCCGCTGACCGAGACGGTGATTTACGAGGCGCATGTGAAGGGACTGACCGCCGGGCGTGCCGACCTGGCGCATCCCGGCACCTATCTGGCCCTGGCCTCCGAGCCGGTGCTGGACCACCTGACGCGGCTTGGCGTCACCGCGGTCGAACTGCTGCCGGTCCATGCCTTTGCCGATGACCGTTTCCTGACCGACAAGGGGCTGCGGAACTATTGGGGCTACATGTCCTATGGCTTTTTCGCGCCCGAGCCGCGCTACATGCAGACGGGCGAGATCGCCGAGTTCCAGCAGATGGTCGCGCGGTTTCACCGCGCCGGGATCGAGGTGATCCTGGACGTGGTCTATAACCACACCGCCGAGGGGAACGAACTGGGCCCGACGCTCAGTTTTCGCGGGCTGGACAACGCCTCCTATTACCGACTGGCCGAAGATCCGCGTTTCTATGTCAACGACGCAGGGACGGGAAACGTGCTGAACCTGGACAACCCCTTTGCGCTGCGGCTGGTAATGGACAGCCTGCGCTACTGGGTGCAGGTGATGCATGTGGACGGGTTCCGCTTTGACCTGGCCTCGGTCCTGGGCCGCACGCGCGGCGTCTTTGAACGCGACGCCCCGCTGTTCCGGGCGATCCGCCAGGACCCGGTCCTGAACCAGGTCAAGCTGATCGCCGAGCCCTGGGACCTGGGCCATGACGGCTATCAGCTGGGCGCCTATCCCGCCCCCTTCGCCGAATGGAACGACCGCTTCCGCGACCAGATCCGCAGCTTCTGGCGCGGCGATCCGGGGCGGCTTGGCAAGCTGGCCAAGCGGGTGGCGGGGTCTGCGGCACGCTTTGACCATGACGGACGGGCGGCCACCTCCAGCGTCAACTTCATCGCGGCCCATGACGGCTTCACGCTGATGGACACGGTCAGCTATGCCAACAAGCACAACGCCGCCAATGGCGAGGACAACCGCGACGGCCACGGGCACAACCTGTCCGACAACATGGGGGTCGAAGGGCCCACGGACGATCCGGCGATCCGCGCCCGGCGCAACCGCCGCCGCCGCAACCTGATCGCAACCCTGATGCTGAGCCAGGGCACGCCCATGCTGCTGGCCGGGGACGAGCTGGGCAATTCCCAGGGCGGCAACAACAACGCCTATTGCCAGGACAACCCGATCGGATGGGTCGACTGGGACAACGCCGACCCGGTCTTTCTGGACTTTGTCCGCCGGGTGATCGCCTTTCGCCGCGCACACCCGATCCTACGGCAAAGGCGGTTCCTGCACAGCCAGGCCCGCGAACAGGATGGCTTGCCCGACCTGTTCTGGCGCCGGGCCGATGGCGCGGCGATGACCACCGACGACTGGAACGACCCTCACCTGCGCCTGCTGGCGGCCGAGATGCGCATGGCCTCGGGCACGCCGGCCTATGCGGCCCTGACGGGTGCGGTCTTTGTCGTCTTCAACAACGGTCACGGCGCGAGGGTGCGCCTGCCCGACGCGGTGCGGGGCGGGCATTGGCGCCGCCGACTGGACAGCACCCGCGACAGCGACCCCGACGAGCCCGCGCAGGCGGACGAACCGATCCCCGCCGAGAGCGTTGTCGCCTTCGTTCTTACCGACCAGAGCCAGGACAGATGACCCAAGGTCCCACCACCCTCTTCGACATGCGCATGGCGCGCAGTGCCCCCGACCTCTGGCCGATGCTGGAGCGGCTTTATGGCGGGCGCGCCGACTATGACGCCTTCTGCCGGCAGCTGGCTCAGGTGCTGCGCGACGGCTGGGACGCGCGGCCCGCCGACTTGCAGCGGCTGGACCTGATGCGCGACTTGGAGCCCGACTGGTTCCAGCGCTCGCAGATGGCGGGATACGTCTTCTATATCGACCGCTTCGCCGGCGATCTGGCCGGGGTGCATGACCGGCTGGACTACCTGCGCGACCTGGGGATCAGCTATGTGCACCTGATGCCCTGCCTGATGCCCCGCCCGGGCGACAGCGACGGCGGCTATTCGGTGATGGACTATCGCCAGATCAATCCGGCCCATGGCAACATGGCCGACCTGGAGCGGCTGGCGGACGCGCTGCGCGGCCGGGGGATGTCGCTCTGCATCGACCTGGTGCTGAATCACACGGCCAAGGAACATGACTGGGCGCGGCGGGCGGCGGCGGGCGATCCCGAATACCAGGACATGTACCTGATGTTCGACGACGACACGCTGCCCCGCGCCTACGAACAGTCCCTGGTCGAGATCTTTCCCGATACCGCGCCGGGCAGCTTTACCCATTACCCCGAATTCGGCAAATGGGTCTGGACCACCTTCAACGAACACCAGTGGGACCTGAACTGGGCCAATCCGCGTGTCTTCCTCGAGATGGTCTCGATCATGCTGAACCTGGCCAACAAGGGCGTCGACGTGCTGCGCCTGGATGCGGTGGCTTTCATGTGGAAGCGCATGGGCACCACCTGCCAGAGCCAGCCCGAGGTGCACCTGCTGCTGCGCGCCCTGCGCGCCTGCACCCGGATCGCCGCCAGTGCAGTGATCCACCTGGAGGAGGCGATCGTCGGGCCGGCCGAGATGCTGACCTATTTCGGGCGGGGCGAACATGACGGGCGGCAGGGCAACCTGGCCTATCACAACAGCCTGATGGTCCAGTACTGGTCGGCCCTGGCCACGCGCGACACGCGGCTGATGACGCATGTTCTGGACACGCATTTCCCGCCCGTGCTGACCAACGCCACCTATGCGACCTATATCCGATGCCATGACGATATCGGATGGGCGGTGACGGACGAGGATGCCGGCGCCCTGGGCCTGTCGGGGCCGGCGCATCGCGCCTTCCTGTCGGATTTCTACGACGGCAGCTTTCCAGGCAGCTTCGCGCGTGGCGAGTTGTTCCAGGTGAACCCCGAGACGGGGGACAGGCGCATCTCGGGCAGCTTCGCCTCGCTGGCCGGGCTGGAGGCGGGGCTGGCCTCGGGCAATCCGGGCGCGGTCGACCTGGCGATCGATCGCATCCTGATGGGCCATGCCCTGATCGCCAGCTTTGGCGGCATCCCGCTGATCTACATGGGCGACGAGCTGGGACTGACCAACGACCACGGCTATCTGCAGGTGCCGGAGCACGCGCATGACAGCCGCTGGCTGCACCGACCGGCGATGGACTGGGACCGCGCGGCCCGCGCCAGCGCCGACCCGGCCTCGGCCGAAGGCCGCATCCTGCACGGCACCCGCGCCATCCTGCAGCGCCGCCGCCAATGCGACGGGCTGCACGGGGCGCATCCGACGCAGATCCGGGACAGCGGCAATCCGGCGGTCTTTGCCTTTGCACGACTCGCGCCGAGCGGGAGCATAGTTTGCCTTTTCAACTTCACCGAAAGCTGGCAACAGGTGTCGGGCGACTGGTTGCGCTTTCAAGGCGTGGCGGCTATGCGCGACATCCTGTCTGACGCGACGGTGGCGCTGCATGACGACATGCTGGTCCTGCCGCCCTATGCTCGCGTCTGGTTGTCCTGATTTTATCCAGCCCATGAGGCCGAATTTGTCCCATTCTCTCTCGGCGCAGGACCTGCGCGATCAGATCCTGCATCACCTGACCCACACCCAGGGCCGGGGTCCGGAATTCGCAACCGTTTTCGACTGGCGCCTGGCCGTCAGCTATACCGTGCGCGATCTGATGGTGGGCCCCTGGGTCGAGGCGATCCGCGCGGCGCGGGATCAGGGGGCCAAGCGGGTCTATTACCTGTCGATGGAATTCCTGATCGGCCGCATCCTGGGCGACGCGATCGTCAACCTGGGGCTGGAGCCCGCGATGGCCGAGGCGCTGACCCTGCTGGGCCTGGACGAGCAGGAGATCCTGGACGACGAGCCCGATGCCGCACTTGGCAACGGCGGCTTGGGGCGGCTGGCGGCCTGCTTTATGGAATCGCTGTCCTCGTTGCATTGCCCGGCCTTCGGCTATGGCATCCGCTATGAACACGGGCTGTTCCGGCAGCGGTTCGAGGGCGGCCAGCAGGTCGAGACGCCCGAGGACTGGCTGAACCAGCCGCACCCCTGGGAATTCGTGCGCATCGACTACAGCTACGAGATCGGGTTCAAGGGCCATGTCGAAACGGTGGACGGACGCGCCGTTTGGCATCCAGGCGAAAGCGTCATCGCGCGCGCCTATGACACGCCGGTGATCGGCTGGGGCGGAACCTGGGCCAACAGCCTGCGGCTGTGGGGCGCCCATCCCACCACGCTTCTGGACCTGCCGCGCTTCAACGCGGGCGATTACACGGCTGCGGCCGAACCCGAGGCGCTGGCCCGGACGCTGTCGCGGGTGCTGTACCCCGACGACACCACCGAATCCGGCAAGGAGCTGCGGCTGAAGCAGGAATATTTCCTGACCTCGGCCGCGCTGCAGGACATCCTGCGCCGCTTTCTGGCCGAACATGGCGAGGACCTGGACCAGCTGCCCGAAAAGGTGGCGATCCAGCTGAACGACACCCATCCGGCCATCGCCGGCCCCGAACTGATCCGCCTGCTGATGGATGTCCACGGCCTGTCCTTCGACCGCGCCCGAGATCTGGCACAGCGGTCGCTGAACTACACCAACCACACGCTGCTGCCCGAGGCGCTGGAGCGTTGGTCGACTTGGCTGATGGGCCGCGTGCTGCCGCGCCACATGCAGATCATCCAGATGATCGACGAGGATCACCGCCGGGCCACCAACCGCCCCGCCCATGTCGGCATCGTCCATGGCGACCAGGTGCATATGGGCGAACTGGCCTTCATCATGGCGGGCCGCGTGAACGGCGTGTCGGCGCTGCACACCGGCCTGGTCAAGGACACAGTCTTTGCCGACCTGCACAAGCTGCATCCCGACCGGATCGTGAACCAGACCAACGGCGTCGCGCCGCGCCGCTGGTTGCGCATGGCGAACCCCGCGCTGGCGCGGCTTCTGGACGACACGATCGGCACCGGCTGGACCGCCGACCTGGACCAGCTGAAGGGGCTGGAGCCCCATGCCGAGGATGCGGGCTTCCGCGACCGGCTGCGGGCCGCCAAGCGCGCCAACAAGGTCTGGCTGTCGAACGGCCTGCTGACCGATCTGGGGGTCAAGGCCGACCCCGATGCGATCTTCGACGTCCAGATCAAGCGGATGCACGAATACAAGCGGCAGCTGCTGAACATCCTGGAGGCGATCGCCCTGTGGGGCCGTATCCATGACGATCCGAACGGCGACTGGACCCCGCGCGTCAAGATCTTCGGTGGCAAGGCGGCACCCGGATACTGGCTGGCGAAATCGGTGATCCACCTGATCAACGACGTGGCCGCGACGATCAACAGCGATCCGGTGACATCGAAATACTTGCAGATCGCCTATCCGCCGAACTACAACGTTTCGATGGCCGAGGACCTGATCCCCGCCGCCGACCTGTCCGAACAGATCAGCACCGCCGGCAAGGAGGCGTCCGGCACCGGCAACATGAAGTTCACCATGAACGGCGCGCTGACCATCGGCACGCTGGACGGCGCGAATGTCGAGATCCGCGAACTGGTCGGGGCCGAGAACTTCTTCCTGTTCGGCCTGACGGCGGCCGAGGCCGAAGCCGAGAAGGCGACGCCGGGTCATGCCCGCACCGCCATCGAGCGCAGCCAGGACCTGAAGGTCGCGCTGCAGCTGATCGCCGAGGGGCGGTTTGGCCGGGCCGACAGCTATTATTCGCTGCTGGACCGGACCTGGCACGACGACCCCTTCCTGGTCGCCTCGGACTTCGACGGCTATTTCGACATGCAGCGGCAGGTGGACCGGGCCTATCGCGATCCGACCAGCTGGGATCGGATGGCGGCCCTGAACATCGCGCGGTCGGGCTTCTTCTCGTCGGACCGGACGATCCGGGGCTACATGCAGGACATCTGGCATGCCAAGCCGGTGACGTCCGCCTGACATGCGAAAGCCCCCGCCGTGGCGGGGGCTTTCCTGGTGCCGTCACCCGTGTTCAGTCGCGGAAGCGGCGGGCCGAGGGCAGAACCTGCATCAGCAGGTAATAGCTGAGGCCCGCCGGGATCAGGCTGGCGTACCAGCTGACCCCCGAAAAGATCAGCGCCACGACGACACCCACCGCGGTGGCGATGACCGCCGCGGGGTTGATGCCGCGATAGGGACCGGCGGCATCATAGAGCTTGTCCAGGTCCAGCGTCTGGCGGCGGATCACGTAGTAATCCACCACCAGGATCGCGAAGATCGGTCCCAGGAAGGCGCTGTAGGTCTGGATGAACAGCCCCAGCCCCGCTGCCGATTCGTCGCGCACCAGCAGCCAGGGGAAGGTCGCGAACGCCAGCAGGCCCACGATCACCGCCGCCGCCTTGAACGGCAGCTTGAACACGTCCATCATTGCATAGGCGGGCGGCACGACATTGTTGAGGATGTTCGTCGTCACTTGTGCAAAGGCGATGAACAGCAGCGTCACGACCAGCAGGATCTTGTTGTCCACGGCGCTGGCAAAGACGCGGATCGGATCGACCTCTCCGGTCGCGCTGGAGACCATCAGGCCGATCAGCCCCATGAACAGCGTCGCCGGCAGGATCGAGTTGGCATAGATCGCCACCTGCCGTCCCGGCCCGACCCTGTGCTGCAATTCGCGCGAATAGTCGGACACGTTCAGCATCATCGTCGAATAGACGCCCAGGAACAGCATCGTGGCCCCCCAGAAGGGCGCGCCCCAGGTGCCCTCGGCCTGGATCAGGTTGGTGCTGATCTGGTCGCCGTAACGGCCGATCACCGAAAAGAACATGTAGACCAGCGCGCCGATGATGAAGACCGCGCCGATGTTCTCCAGCCACTTGATGCCGTGAAAGCCCAGCACCGACAGGCCGATCTGCAGGAACTGGAAGCCGATGAAGAAGACCCAGATGTTGGAATAGCCGAACATGGTTTCCGCCACCAGGTTCAGCGCCCCGGCGCCGATCCAGCTCTGGAACCCGTACCACACGATTGCCGGGACCGAGCGCACCAGCGCCGGCAGCCGCGTCCCCGAAAACCCATAGGCGGATCGCGCCTGCACCATGAAGGGGATGCCGTATTTATGGCCCGCGCGGCCGTTGATCATCAGCGCCACGCCGATCACCGTGCAGCCGATGGCGATGGCCAGCACGGTCTGGATCAGGTTCAGCGTGCCCACCAGGCCCGATCCGACCGTGAAGGTGCCGATGCTGACGCAGCCGCCCAGCCAGGCGAACAGGTAGGACCAGGGGTCCATGATGCGCACCTGCTGCGGGGCCAGCGATTCCTCTCCGAACTTCTTGTCATCCGCGCCCTGCGCCGCAAGCGGCGCGTGGTCCGCGGCCATTCCCGTATGGGTCATGTGTCAGACTCCCTGTCTGAGATGTGGCGGTTTTTCTTATTTTTGGATCGGCTGCGCGTAGGCGCCGATCTTGGAGGTCCTCAGCCCGGCGCCCACCAGCGCCTCGGCGAATTTCGTGGCGACGGTCACGCCGTCGATGACCGGGATGCCGGTCTCCTCGCTCAGCCATTCAGTCAGGTCCGACATGCCGGCACAGCCGAGGACGACGGCCTCGCAACGGTCCTCCTCGATGGCGCGCAGGATCTCGGCCCGGACCAGCTGGCGGGCATTCGAGCCGGGCTCCTCCAGCGCCAGAACCGGAATCGCGGCCGAGCGCACCCGGCGGCATTGGTGACCGAGGCCATATTTCCGCACCAGTTCCTCGATCACGGGGACGGATCGCGGCAGAGTCGTGACGATGGAAAACGACGTCGCGATCATGCTGGCGGCCTTTACGCCCGCCTCGCAGATGCCAAGCACCGGTCCGGTTGCCACCTCGCGGCAGGCGCCGATGGCCGGGTCGTCGAAACAGGCGACGACGATGGCATCCGCGCCCTGGGCCTCGGCCTGCTGCACCTCGCGCAGCAGGTGGGCGGCAGACATGACCTCGTCGTAATGGCCCTCGATGCTGGCGGGGGCGCCATGGGCGGTGCGGCCCTCGACCTCGACGCCGTGGGCGGCCACCGCGCGGGCCGAGGCGATGATCTTGTCGGTCATCGTCTGCGTGGAATTGGGGTTGATGACGACCAGTTTCATCGGTCTCTCCGTTCCTTGAGTCGGAACTTTGTTACCACTGATTGTTAACAATCCATAACCTTTATTTCCTGCCCATTCCTTGGGCGAAACAATGTTGCGGCGGCTTTCGGAAGATGCAATTTGGAAGGGATGGAAAAGCCCTTGGAAACGCTTATCGTCGACAGCATCCTGGACGCCATCGCCGACCAGCGGCTGCAGGCGGGCACCAAGCTGGGCGAACAGGCGCTGTCCGATCTATTTGCCTGCAACCGGGTGCATGTGCGCCGGGCGCTGTCGATGCTGACAGCCTGGCAGGTGGTGGATCACCTGCCAAACCGCGGCGCCTATGTCGCCACCCCGACACCTCAGGATGCCCGCGACGTCTTTCAGGCCCGCCGCGCGATCGAGACGACCATCTGTCGCAATGTCATCCGTCTGGCCTCGGACCAGGACATCGCGGCACTGCACCAGCACCTGGCGCAGGAGGATGCGGCGCGGGGGCAGGACAACCGCCCGACCAAGATCCGCCTGTCGCGCGGCTTTCACACGCTACTGGCGCGGATCGGCGGCAATCCGGTCCTGGCGCGCTATCTGGACGAGCTGACGATGCGCAGTTCGCTGATCATCGGGCTTTACGCGACGGGGCCCGGGACGCTCTGTGCCGAGGACGAGCATGCCCGCATCGTCGCCGCCATCGAGGCGCGGGACGAGGCGCAGGCACTGGCGCTGCTGGACCAGCATCTGCGCCATATCGAAGCCGGGATTAGGTTCGACGACAAGCCGCCGTTGCCGGGCACGCTGTCCAAGGTGCTGGGACCGGGCTTCTAACGGTTCAGGCCCACGCGCCGGGCGGCCGTCCGCTCCAGCATCTGGAAGCCTTCGTGGATCAGCACGGCGATGATGCCCACGACCATGCCGCCCTGCAGCACGAAGGCAGTATTCGACGACAGAAGCCCCGCGATGATGACCTCGCCCAAGGTGCGGGCCGCCACGGTCGAGCCGATGGTGGCCGTGCCAAGCGAGATCACCGCCGTCAGCCGCATCCCCGTCAGGATCACCGGCAGCGCCAGCGGCAGATCGACCTGCCACAGCCGCTGCCACGGGGTCAGGCCCATGCCGCGCGCAGCCTCGGCCACGTTCGGGGGCTGGCCGGTCAGGCCCGCCAGCGTGTTCTCGAACACCGGCAGCAGTCCATAAAGGAACAGCGCGACCAGGGTGGGCCCCGCACCAAAGCCCATGATCGGCACCGCCAGCGCCAGCACGGCGACGGGCGGAAAGGTCTGCCCGACCGAGGTAACGGTGCGTGCCAGCGGCAGGAACTCGCGTCCGGCGGGCCGGGTGACCAGCACCGCCAGCACCAGCGCCACCGCGGTCGAGGCCGCCACCGCCAGTCCCACCAGCACCAGATGCGACAGCGTCAGCGACAGCAGCGAGGTCTGGGTGTAGATGGCCGGCGCGTTGTTGCGGGTCACGGGCTGGAACAGCCAGGCAAAGCTGTCCGGACTGGCCAGAAAGGCCAGCAGGAACAGCACGGCCGCCGCCAGCAGGACCCGTCCGGTCATTCGGCGGCCCGGGCCAGGGGGGCGGCCTGCGCCCGCAGCGCCGCCAGCGTCACAACGCCGCCGCCTTCCAGGGGCAGGGCGTCGCGGCCGCTCCACAGGCATTCGGCCAGGGCGTCGCGCAGGCTGGCCTCGCGCGCGATGGGCAGGCCCTCTGCCTGGCCCTCGGTGGCGATGGCATGGGCGGGGGTCAGCGACAGCAGGTGGAAGGGCCGCTGGTCCAGCCCGATCAGGTCACGGACGAAGGGCGTGGCGGGGGCGGTCAGGATCTCGGCCGGCGGGGCATACTGGACCAGACGGCCCTTGTCCATGACCGCGATCCGGTCGCCCAGGGACACGGCCTCCTCCATGTCATGGGTGACCAGGATCAGCGTCGTTCCCAGCTGCCGCTGGATCTGGCGCAGGTCGTCCTGGGCCTTGGCGCGGATCACCGGGTCCAGCGCGCCAAAGGGCTCGTCCATCAACAGCAGGTCCGGCTTGGCGGCCAGCGCCCGCGCGACGCCCACCCGCTGCTGCTGGCCGCCCGACAACTCGTGCGGCATGCGGTCGCGAAAGGCGTCGGGGTCCAGCTGGAACAGCGACAGCAGCTCGTCCACGCGCTCGCGGATCTGCCCGGCGGTCCAGCCCAGCAGCCGGGGCACGGTGGCGATGTTCTGGCCGACGGTGCGGTGCGGAAACAGCCCGTGGCCTTGGATGGCATAGCCGATGCGGCGGCGCAGCAGGTAGCCGGGCAGCGCATGCGTGTCCTGCCCGTCGATCAACACCTGGCCGCTGGTCGGTTCCACCAGCCGGTTGATCATGCGCAGCAGCGTGGTCTTGCCCGAGCCCGAGGTTCCGACCAGTGCCGCGATCTGGCCGCGTTCGACCGTCAGGCTGACATCGTCCACCGCCGCCGTCCCGTCGTAGATCTTCGTCAGATTGCGGATCTCGATCATGGGCGGTCTCCTTTCGGGCGGCGCGAGGCGGCCTCGACCAGCAGGTCCATGGCGATGCCCGCAATCAGGGCCAGCGCGATGGTGGGCAGGGCCCCCAGAAGAACCAGATCCATGGCCGTCTGGTTCAACCCCTGAAAGACAAAGGTGCCAAAGCCGCCGCCGCCGATCAAGCCGGCGATCACCGCCAGCCCGATGTTCTGGACCAGCACGATCCGCACCGCCGCCAGCAGCACCGGCAGCGCCAGCGGCACCAGCACCTGCGCCAGAACCTGGACACGGGTCAGGCCGAGGCCCGTCGCGGCCTCCTGCGTGGCAGGGCTGACGCCCATGAGGCCGGTCAGCGTGTTCGAGACGACCGGCAGCAGCGAATAGAGAAACAGCGCCACCAGCGCAGGAAAGACGCCGATGCCCGACACGCCGGCCTGCGCGGCCCCCGGGACGGTGGCCGCGATCCAGCCGAAGATCGGGATCATGATGCCGAACAGCGCCAGCGACGGGATCGTCTGCAGCACGTTCAGGACCGACAGGACCGGGCGCCGCAGCGCGGGCGACTGGTGGATGCCGACGCCAAGCGGCAGGCCCACCGCCAGCGCGAGCCCAAGCGAGCCGAAGGCCAGCAGCAGATGCGCCTGCGCCTCGCGCACAAAACTGTCCCGTCGCACCGCGTATTCGCGCATCACCGACACGCCCTCCAGCGCGCCCGAGGCCAGCAGCCCCACGACCAGTGCCAAGGCCCCGCCCAGCAGCATCCAGCGCAGGATCAGCGAAGGACGCAGCCGCGCCAGCGCATCGGCCAGCATCAGGGCAAAACCCAGCAGCAGCAGCCAGAAGCCGGTGGCGGGGGCGACGCGCGCCAGGGTGTTGTCGGGGGGCGTCAGATGGGTCGCGGCGGCGCCAAGCGACAGCAGCACCGCCACCACAGCCGCCAGCGCCAGGACCAGGCGCAATGTCGCGCGCCAATGCAGGCAGCCGGCCAGCAGGATCGCCGCCAGGGCCGCCGCCAACGGCCAACCCGCAGGCAGGGCGCCGGCAAGCGTGATCCCTTCGCCCGGAACGATGCGGTTCGGCTTGAACTGCACCAGCGGCAGGACCAGACCCGCCAGCCCGATCAGGGCAAACAGCAGGCCGGGCCGGTCCAGCCGGGCGGTCATCAGTCGAGGAAACCGGCGGTCGTCAGAAAGTCACGGGCCACGGCATCGGCGGGTTCGCCGCCGATCTGAATGCGGCCGTTCAGCTCCTGCAGGGTTTCCAGGTCAAGCGCCTGGAAGATCGGGGCCAGGACCTCGCGGATCTGGGGGTGCGCCTCAAGGACCTCGGCCCGGACGATGGGGGCGGGCTGATAGACGGGCTGCACGCCCTTGTCATCCTCCATCACCACCAGGCCGGCGGGCGCGATGCCGCCGTCGGTGCCATAGACCATAGCCGCGTTCACGCCCGAGGTCTGCTGCGCCGCCGCCGCGATCGTGGCCGCCGTGTCGCCGCCCGACAGCTGCACCAGTTGGTCGGGGCTCATGGCAAAGCCATAGGCCTCCTGAAAGGCGGGCAGGGCGGCGGCCGAGGTCACGAACTCGGTCGAGGCGGCCAGCTTGATGTCACCGCCCCCGGCGATCCATTCGCCCATCTCGCTCATCGTGGTCAGGTCGTTCTCCTGCGCCAGGTCCTGGCGCAGCGCGATGGCCCAGGTGTTGTTGGCCGGTGAAGGCTGCAGCCAGACGATGTCGTTCTGTTCCAGGTCCAGCTCGGCGACGCGGGCCAGTCCAGCCTCGGCGTCCTTCCAGACGTCGCTGTCAGCCTCGTTGAAGAAGAAGGCGCCGTTGGCGGTGTATTCGGGATAGATGTCGATCTGCCCCGAGGTGATCGCGTCGCGCATGATCGGCGTGCCGCCCAGCTGCAGGCGGTTCTGCACCGGCAGCCCGGCATCCTCCAGCGCCATCAGGATGACATTGCCCAAAAGCCCCCCTTCGGTGTCGATCTTGGACGACACCGTAATGTCCTGTGCGGACGCGGCGGCAACGCCCAAGCCCAGGAACGCGGCTGCGGCAACAAGGGGGGTGATGGATGTCATGAAGGGTCTCTCCTGTCGCGGCGCGGAATGCGGCATGTTCGTACGACCGGCGACAAGGGCCGGCGCAATCCCGTAATGTCCGGATTGGGCAAAAGGTTCCCGAAGATGTTGCTGCCCCGTCGGGGGCGACGCAGCTTCAGCCGCCAAATCCGCTGCGGCTGCCGCCGAACCCCCCGCGAGAGGTCGCGGTGGCCCGCGTCATCGGTGCGCGGCCGGCGGTGGCGGCGGGGCGGGCAAAGTTCTGGCTGGCCATCTGGGCGCGCCCGGCATTGCTGCCGAAATTGGTGGTGCCGGTGGCATTGGTGAAGCCGCCCTGGGCATTGCGGTACATCGGCTGCGAGGCGGCCATGCCTCCGCCGGCGCGGCCCAGCATGTTGCCGATCAGGTAGCCCGCCAGCAGCGGCATGAAGATGCCGCCCGAGCCGCCATTGCTGACCTGCTGCTCCTCGGAGCCGCAATTCCCCTCGCCGTGCTGCTCCTCGCAGACGGCCAGGCTGTCATAGCGGGGCGCGGCTTCGACATGCAGCTGCTCGGCCTCGGCAAAGGCCTGGTCGCATTCGGCCGGGGTGAACAGCCCGCCTTCGGTCGCGGCGGCCTGGCAGCTGGCCAGATCGGGAAAGGCCTGCGCCTCGACCTGTTCCTCGCGGCAGCCGGCGACGGTGAAGGCGGCGGCGCCGAGGATCGTCAGCGCGACGGTTCTGGAACGTTTTCTCATGCTCTCCTCCTTGGCACGGATCACTCCGCGATGAAATGCGGCTTGAAGCGCGACAGGTCCTGGGTGATGCGGCCGCGATCCTCGCGCAGGCCGATCCCCGCGCAGGACCGGCCCACGATCCAGGCGCCGACCACGGGCCGGAAGCCGTCGAATTCTGGCAGCGCGTGATAGGCCTGCACGATGCGGGGATGATGGTCGTATTCTGTGTTGGGCGAGGTTTCGGTCACCTCGCCGCCCTCGACGATGGCGACCGAGGCCCCCTCGCGCGAGAAGATCGGCTTGACCACATGGGCGATGCGGAACTGACCGGCCACACGGTCGAAGGCCGCCGCGACTTCGGGCACGGCACGGCCCCCGCCGACCAGCGCATCGGCCACGTCATCGGCAAAGAAGGCCGGCAGAAGGTTCGGATGGCCCGGGAACATCCGCCACAGCACCGGCAGCAGCCCCTTGTTCGACACGACGGCCTTCCATGCGGGCTCCAGGAACATGCAGCCCGACTTGGCGATATGGCGGGCGAAATCGTCCGCCAGAAGATCTTCCCAGGGGTACAGCTTGAACAGCGTGCCGATCACCCGGTCCTCGGCGTCCAGGAATTGCCCGTCCTTGCTGACGGCCAGCTTGTCCAGGTCGCTGTAATGCGCACCCATTCCGGCCTCGCGCGCGGCCCAGGCCATCGATTCGACGGTGGCGTAATCCTCGGGGTTGTCGGCGACGGCGGTGAAATGGATGTCGGTGTTTTCCGGAAACAGTTCGCGGAAACGCTCGACCAGCGCCTCGTGGATGCCGTTGAACTGGTCGGCGCCCTGCGGCAGCACGCCCGCCTCCAGCTGGTCCTCCAGCCACTGCCACTGGAAGGCGGCGCTTTCATAGAGCGAGGTTGGCGTATCGGCGTTGTATTCCAGCAGCTTGGCCGGCCCCTTGCCGTCATAGGCCAGGTCCATCCGGCCATAGATCTCGGGCTCGTTGCGGGACCAGCTGTCGGCGATCAGGTCGAAATGGGCGGGCGGAATGCCCAGCTTGCCCATCAGCGCCTCGCTGGCGACGATCTCGTCCACGGCCTCGCGGGTCATGGCATGCAGGTCGGTGGCCGGGTCCTCGATAGCGGTCTCGATCTGCTCCAGCGTGAAGCGATAGGCCGATGTCTCGTCCCAATAGGGCTCACCGTGCATATGGGCGAAGGTAAAGCCGACTTCGGCGGCCTTTTCGGCCAGATTGGGCCGCGGGGGGAGGGATATCTTCTGCATATCCCAGATGTAGGGGCTGCGCGGGGCAAGGACCAGTGCGTTTGCGCGGGTTTCGGACGCGGCAGGGCGCTTCAGTGCGGCGCCTGCCAGCCGGTCCCGTCCCAGATGCCCCGCAGGGTCAGGTCCGCGTCCAGATGCACCAGATCGGCCGCGCGCCCCGGCAGCAGCCGGCCCGTGGGCGCCCCCAGCAGGTCGGCGGGGATGCTGGTCGCCATGGCCAGGGCGCGGGCCGGTTCCGCCCCGGCCGCGACCACCGTCCGCATCGCCCGGTCCAGCCGCAGGTCCGCCCCGGCCAGGGTGCCGTCGGGCAGGGTCAGGCGCCCGTCGCGGCGCAGGATGCGCCTGCCCTGCAGATCAAACGCCTCCAGGTCGCTGCCCGCCACCGCCATGCAGTCGCTGACCAGGAACAGGCCCCTGGGCCGCGCCCGAAGCGCCACGGTCAGGGCGGCCGGGTCGACATGGATGCCATCGGCGATCAGCCCGGCATGGATCGTGCCCGCCAGCACCGCGCCCACCAGGCCCGGCTGGCGGTGGCCCATCTGGCTCATGGCGTTGAAGAGATGCGTGGCGCAGCGCGCCCCGGCGGCAATGGCGTCCTGCGCCTGCGGCAGGATGCAGTCGCTGTGCCCCAGGCTGACGATGACACCGGCGCGGGACAGGGCGGCGATCTGGTCGGGCGTCGCGGCGCCCGGTGCCAGCGTGACCATCAGCGCGGGCAGGCGGGCGGCGGCATCGACCAGCTGCGCCAGGTCATCCGCGGTCATCGGCCGGATCAGGGCCGGGTCATGCGCGCCGGCCCGGCGCGGGTCCAGATGCGGGCCTTCCAGGTGCAGGCCCAGAAAGCCGGGGATGAGGTCACGCGCGGCCTGGGCCCCGGCGGTCAGGACCTGTGCCGTCACCTGCGGCCGGTCGGTGATCAGGGTGGGCAGGACGCCCGCGCAACCCAGGCCGCGATGTGCGGCGCAGATGCGGGTCAGCGCGGCCGCGTCGGTTCCGGCGCCCACCATCAGCCCGCCGCCGCCATTCACCTGCAGATCGACAAAGCCCGGCGCGATGATGCCGGGCAGGGGGGGCAGATCGGCGGGGCGCGGGATCAGGCCCGCGATGCGGCCATCCTCGACCAGCAGCGCGCGGTCGCGGTGCAGGGTCTGGCCGTCAAAGACCTGATCCGCCGCCAGGACCTGCCGGGTCATCGCGCGGCCCCTTCGCGCGCCAGAGCCAAGGCACCGTCCACGGCGCTGCCCTGTGCTGCCTGAATGGACCAGTCGCGGGCCAGGCGGGCGGCGTAGAAGGGGCCAAGGCCGCCCAGGCACACCACCGGCAGGCGCTGGCCGGCCTGAAGAACGCCCACGGCCTCGGATATCTGGCCGACCGCCGCGTCCAAAATCCCGGTCGCGGCGGGGTCGTCGGACTGGATCAGGCGCGGGGCCAGGGCGGCGAACTGGGCCGGGCTGGCGCGGGTGCCAAAGGCGATGATCCCCTCGAACCCGCCGAAGTCGTCGCGGATCCGGGCCAGCAGCGGGCTGTCGGGGGCAAAGCCGTCGCCCGCGCGCATGGCCAGCGCCAGAAGGCTGCGGCCCAGGACGGCGCCGCTGCCCTCGTCCCCCATCAGAAAGCCGCGCCCGCCATATTGGCGCAGCACCCCGTCGCGCTGGACCGCCAGGACCGATCCGGTGCCCATGGCGACCAGGATGCCGTCGCCCGGCCCCAGGGCGCCGCGTGCGGCGGTGACGGCATCGTTGACGACCCTGCTGCGGGCAAAGGGCAGGCGGGCCTGCAATGCCGCCGCGGCCATGGCCATGCCGCCCCCCGCCAAACCCAGCACCGCGACCAGGTTGGCCGGATGCGCGCCGGCCTGCCGCATGGCGGCGGTCGCGGCGCCCATTATGCTGGCCTCGGCCCCCGCAGGGTCCGAATTGATGTTGGCGGGCCCGCCCTCGCCCTGCCCCAGCAGGCGGCCCGCCCCATCTGCGATGGCCGCCCGGCAGCCGGTGCCGCCCCCGTCGATTCCCAGATAAAGCACCATCGCGCCTCCTTCGGCCGCACCCAACGCGACTGGCCGGGAAATGAAAAGCCCCGACGCGCGGCATCCGGTTTGCGCCAAAGCCATGTTCCTGTATTGTTCATGGTGAAAGGAGGCGCGATGGACCCCGACGACACCGACCCGTTCCGGCTGATCCCGGCCCGCATCCACGAGGTCCAGGGCCAGGGCCGCCATGTCTTCGCGATCTTTCAGGCGGCCCGCCACGGGGGGCCTGTCTTCTGGATCCGGCCCCTGCGCAGCCGCTGGATGCCTTATCCACGCGGCTTGCCCAAGGGCCTGCCGGGCCGGCTGCACCTGGTCCGCACCCGGTCGGAAACCGACCTTCTGTGGTCGGCCGAGGAAACCCTGCGCGCCGCCCCCACCGGCTTCGTCCTGGCCGAGCCGGAACGGCCCCTGTCCCTGACCGCCGGGCGCCGCCTGCAGCTGGCGGCCGAGGCGGGCGGCACGACCGGGCTGATGCTGATCCGAGAAGGGGCGGGATCGAACGCCACCGAAAGCCGCTGGCATTGTGCGCCGGTCCCCGCCCCGCAGCGCGGCATGGCCACGCAGCGGTGGACCCTGGTCAAGAACAAGCGCGGGCTGCTGGGCGACTGGCTGCTGGACTGGTGCCCCCATGACGCCCGGCCGCGCCTTCTGGATGCCGCGGAGATGCCGGGGGTGGTGCTGAACCGGCTCTAGGCTTGGGCGGGCTGCGACCATTCCAGGGGGGCGGGATCCTCGCGATGGGCAAAGCGCAGCAGGTGGCGTTCGACGACGTCGCGCAGCGGCTCCATCGCCGCGGGGTCAGAGGCCTCCAGCACCAGGTACAGGCCCTGCGGCGCGACGGCGATCCGCGCCACGCCCATCTCGAAATGCAGCGCCGCGCGGTCATCCGCGGTCGTCACCTCGATCTTGTTGGCAAAGTGCTTGGACAGGGTGGCCAGCAGCGCAGCGCCGCGTGTGGTCGGGAAATCGGCGGTCATCTGCATGAAATTGTTCCTTCTTGGGGCGGGTTGCCCTTCGGCTAAAATGGCATAGTGATCTTGTCAAGAAATCCGAACCAAATTCCGACAAAAATACATGGCCATTCTTTACCTCCGCCTTGCCCCGCGCTATGCCCCGCCCCATGCCGGGGCAGGTCCCACGATCCCGGTCGTCACGAGGAAAGGATTTTGCCATGCGCCGCATCGCGCTGTCCGGCCTGCTGGCCGCTGCTCTCTGGTCCCCTGCCGGGGCAGAGGAGGTCACGATCGCCACTGCCCAGGGGCCCGTCGCGCTGCAGTCCCCCCCGCAAACGGTGGCGGTCTATGACATGGCAGCGCTGGACACACTGACGGCGCTTGGGGTGATGCCGGCGGGCACGATCGACAATGTCATGGTGCCGGCGCTGCGCGATGCGGTGGCCGATGTGCCCCCTGTCGGCACGCTGTTCGAACCCGACCTGGAGGCGCTGGCCAATCTGGGGCCCGACCTGGTGATCGTGGGCGGTCGTTCCGCCCCGCAGCTGCAGGCGGTCGCTCAGGTCGCGCCGGCCATCGACATGACGCTCGGCACCGACCTGCTGACGGATGCCCCCGCCCGGATCGAGGCCTATGGCACGCTGTTCGGCAAGAAGGCAGAGGCCGAGGCCCTGACGGCCGACCTGGAGGCCAGGCTGGCGGCGCTGCGCGCGGCGGCCGAAGGGCAGGGAACCGCGCTGATCGTGCTGACCAACGGGCCCAAGATGTCGGCCTATGGCAAGGATTCGCGCTTTGGCTGGATCTTCGGGGCCGCTGGCCTGGCCGAGGCGGTCGAGGGGCTGGACCAGGCCACCCATGGCCAGGGCATCAGCCATGAATTCATCGCCGAGGCCAATCCCGACTGGCTGCTGGTCGTCGATCGCGGCGCGGCCATCGGCGAGGACGGGCAGGGCGCCGAGGCCACGCTGCGTTCCCGCCTGGTCGAGGGCACGACAGCCTGGCAAAAGGGCCAGGTGATCTATCTGGACCCGGCGGCCGCCTATATCTCGGCCGGCGGCTACGGCGCGATGACGACGCTGCTGGACCAGCTGACCAAGGCGCTGTCCGACGCCCCTGCCAGCTGATGCGCCCCTTGCCCGCCCTGTCATTGGCGCTTGTCGCGCTGATGCTGGCCAGCCTGACCGTCGGCGCCGCGCAGGTCGACCTGCGCGGCATCTTTCATGATCCGCAGGCGCTGTTGGTGCTGCTGGAATCGCGGGTCCCGCGCACGATGGCGGTCGCACTGACCGGGGCGGCGCTGTCGGTGGCGGGCGTGCTGATCCAGGCGCTGGTCCGCAACCGCTTTGTCGGCCCCGACACCTCGGGCACGGCCGAGGGCGCGGCGCTGGGCCTGCTGGCGGTCACCATCCTCTGGCCGGAAAGCCCGCTGTGGCTGCGCATGATCGCGGCCAGCCTGTCGGCCATGGCCACCACCGCGCTGTTCCTGGCCGTGATCCGCCGCCTGCCCGTGCGCGAGGTGATGCTGGTTCCCATAGCAGGCCTGGTCCTGTCGGGCGTGCTGGGCTCGGTCGTGACCTTCATCGGCTGGCAGAGCGACCTGATGCAATACGTGGGCACCTGGCTGTTCAGCGGCGAATTCTCGGGCGTCATCTCGGGGCGATACGAGCTGTTGTGGATCGCGGCGGGGGCGGCGGGGCTGGCGTGGCTGTCTGCCGACCGTTTCGCGATCCTGGGCCTGGGCGATCAGGTGGCGACGGGGCTGGGCCTCTCCACCGCGGCGGTGATGCGGCTGGGGATGGCGGTGGTGTCGGTGGTGACCGCGATGGTCGTGACCACGGTGGGCATGATCCCCTTTGTCGGGCTGGTCGTGCCGAACCTGGTGGCGCGGATCATGGGCGACAACCTGCGCGCCTCGCTGCCGGTGGTGGCGCTGGCGGGGGCGGTCTTGGTCCTCGCCTGCGACCTGGTCGGGCGGCTGGTCATCCGCCCCTACGAGCTGCCGGCCGGCCTGATCCTGGGGATCGTCGGCGCCGGGCTGTTCCTGTGGCTGCTGCATCGGCGGCCCGCCCATGGATAGGCGCGCAGTTTTGATGCTGGCCGGGCTGGCGGCGATCCTTGCCGGGCTGTCGGCGCTGTGGATGTGGCAGGGTCTGGGCGGGGGCAACCGCGGCTTCATCATCGGACTGCGGGCCGGCAAGCTGGCCGCGCTGGTGATCGTCGCGGTTTCGATCGGGGTGGCGACGATCCTGTTCCAGACGGTGGCCGCGAACCGGGTACTGACGCCGTCGATCATGGGTTTTGACGCGCTCTACGTGCTGCTGCAGACGCTGCTGGTCATCACCTTGGGCGGGGCGGGCTATGTGGGCCTTCCCGCGGGGACCAGGTTCCTGGCCGAGATCGGCGTGATGAGCGCACTGGCCGCGCTGCTGTTCGGGACGCTGCTGCTGCGCGGGGGGCGCGACGTGCCCAGGATGATCCTGACCGGCGTGATCCTGGGCGTGCTGTTCCGGTCCCTGTCGGGCTTTCTGGGTCGGGTGTTGGACCCGAATGAGTTTTCGGTCGTGCAGGCGGTCAGCTTTGCCAGCTTCAACCGGGTCGACGTGACGCTGCTGCCGATCGCGGCGGTGATGGCGGCGGTGGCGGTGGCGGCGGCGCTGCGCCTGTCGGCGCAACTGGACGTGCTGGCATTGGGGCGCGATGCGGCCGTGTCGCTCGGGCTGCGCCATCGGGCGGTGGTGGTGGGGGTGCTGGCGCTGGTGGCGGTGCTGGTTTCAGTCTCGACGGCGCTGGTGGGGCCGGTGGCCTTCTTCGGCCTGATCGTGGCGGGGCTGGCGCATGGGCTGATGCGCACCGCCTCCCATGCCGCGCTGCTGCCGGCGGCGGGGCTGCTGGCGGCGATCCTGCTGGTTGGGGGGCAGTGGCTGTTCGAACGCCAGCTGGGCCAGGCCGCCACCCTGTCGGTCGTCGTCGAATTCGCGGGCGGCCTGTTCTTCTTGTACCTGCTGCTGAAGGGGCGCATCCGATGATCCAGATCCACGGGGTCGGCCATGCGATCGGCGGGACGCCGATCCTGCACGACATCACCACCACCCTGCCCAAGGGCCGCCTGACCGCGCTGATCGGCCCGAACGGCGCGGGGAAATCGACGCTGCTGCGCCTGATCGGGCGGCTGGAGCCGCTGCAGCAGGGCCGCATCACCGTGGCCGGCCATGACGTGACCACCACGCCCACCGACAGGCTGGCGCAGGTCATGGCGATCCTGGGCCAGCAGACCACCATCGCCAGCCGCTTGCGCCTCTCGGAACTGGTGGGTTTTGGCCGCTGGCCCCATCACAAGGGCCGCCCCGGCCCGCAGGACCGGGCGCTGGTCTGGCTGGCGCTCAAGGCGTTTTCGCTGACGGACCTGGCCGACCGCTTTCTGGACGAGGTGTCGGGCGGCCAGGCGCAGCGCGCGAATATCGCGATGGCCTGGGCGCAGGACACCGACTGGCTGCTGCTGGACGAGCCGCTGAACAACCTGGACATGGCCCATTCCCGGTCCCTGATGTCCCGGCTGCGCGGTTTGGTCGACCAGGGAGGGCGCAGCGTGGCGATGGTCGTCCACGAGATCAACTATGCCGCAGCCTGGGCCGACCACGTGATCGCCATGAAGGACGGGCGCGTGGTGGCCGAAGGTCCGCCCGACGCGGTCCTGACCGAGGATCTTTTGTCGCGGATCTATGAGACACCCATCCGGATCGGCCGGCACCAGGGCCGGCCGCTGGTCCTGCACCACGTCTGACGGCAGACAGGGGCCGCTAGCGGATCGTGAAGGGCTGCTGGAACGTATAGCTGGGATCGGTCAGCGCCGCCGGGGCGGCCGGACAGCTGCGCACGCGCTGGATGCCCCGCAGCACCTGCGCATCGACCCGCGCATCCCCCGTGCCGCCCGCCAGCACCGCCCCCTGCACCCGCCCGTCGCGCCCGACCGAGATGTTCACCGCGACCCGCCCGCCGCGACCGCCCGACACGCGCGACAGCTGCCGGGCAAGGCAGGTCTGGATCTGCGCGCTCCACTGCGCAAGGGCGCTGGCGCGGGTGGCGGCGCTGGCCCCGCCGCTGCCACCGCCCGGACGGCTGGCCTGGCCCCCCTGTCCAGCCGCCTGCGCGGGCGGGGCGGCGGCGGGAGCCGCCTGACGCTGCGGCTCGGGCTTGCGCGCCTGCGCCTCTGGCGCGCGCCGCTTGGGGCGGGGGTCGGGGCGGGCCGAGGCCTCCAGCGTCAGCGCGGGTTCGGTCTCGATCTGCGGCGGGGCGAATTCCTGCAGGTCGGGCAGGTCCAGCTGCGCGGGCGCGATCCGCGGCGGCGGCGGGGGTTCGGGCAGGTTGGGGCGGGCAAGGTCCGATTCGGGCGCAATCATCTGCGGCTGCGGGATCGGCGCGACCTGTGTCAGATTGTCGGGCTGCGGCTGCGGCTGCGGCTCGGGCATCGGCTCGGGTTCGGCCAGGTCGGCCATCTCCTCGACCTCGGGCGGGGTTTCCCAGTCCGAGACCATCGCTCGGATCTCCTCGCCGCCCGCGGCCAAGGCGGCGGGAGGGGCCTCGGCCACCGCGCCCCTTTGAACCTGGTCGGGCAGCAGGACCGCCGCCGCCGAGACATGCAGCGCAGCCGCGATGGTGAAGAAGCCGGCGGTTTCCAGCGTGCGTCGCGTCATCATCGGATCAGCCCCCGCTGACGACAAGCTGCGCGCCTGCGTCGGTGATCTGGCGCAGGCGTTTCAGATGACCCGCCAGCCCCGCGGCCGGGGTGGCGGCGTCGGCGCGGATCTCGACCGGGCCTGTGCCCTCCCGGGCAGCGATGCGGTCCCAGACCGCCGCGCCCCGCGCGTCGTTCCAGGCCAGCTCGCCCTCGGCCGAGACATAAAGCACATCGCGCGCCGCGGCGGGAATGTCCGAGCGGCTGTCGGGCGGCGTCAGCGGAAAGGGCGTCGAGGGCGCGATCTGCGCCGTCAGCAGGAAAAAGATCAGCAGCAGGAAGACGACATTGATCATCGGGATGATCGATTCGCCGCGGGGCTTGCGGGGGGGCATGTCGATGCGCATGGGCCTATTCGATCAGGATGAGGTTGGTGACGCCGCCGTCGCGCAGCAGGTCCATGACGGTGACAAGCCGCTGCAGCGGCGCGCCCTCGCGCGGGCGCAGGATCACGGCGGCGCCGGCGTCGGGCAGAAGCTGCGCCACCTGGACGGCCAGCTGCCCCTCGGACGCGGGCTGGCCGTTCAGCAGGACCGTGTCCGGGGTCACGTCGACCAGGCGCGGCGCGCCTTGCCATTCGCTGCCGGCCCCCTCGGCGCCGCCTGCGATGGGCAGGACCGCATCGGTCCCGAAGCGCGAGGCCAGCATGAAGAAGATCAGCAGCAGAAAGACCACGTCGATCATCGGCGTCAGCGACATCCGCCGGGGATGGCGCGGCGGCCCCAGGTCGAAGCCGCCCTGGCCGCGGGCGCCGCTGCTCATTCCGCGGCCTCGACCAGTCGGGCGCGGGCGGTGGGACGGTCGCCGGACGTGACAAAGACGCGGGTCGCCAGATCCTCCAGATCGGCCTGCAGGCGGTCGGCGATGCTCTCGAACCAAGACAGCGCCACGCCGGCGGGAATGGCCACCGCCATGCCCGCGGCGGTGGTCAGCAGCGCCACCCAGATCCCCCCGGCCAGGTCCGACGGATCCGCCTGGTTGCCCGAGCTCTGCAGCACCTGGAAGGCGGCGATCATCCCCAGGACCGTGCCCAGAAGGCCCAAGAGCGGTGCGATCGTCGCGATCAGCTCCAGCGAGCGCAGCCCCTCGCGCGAGCGGTAAAGGACCTGCCGCGCGACCCGCGCCGTTTCCTCGCGCGCGGCCTGGTCGTCAAAGCGCGGGTCCAGCGAGGTGCCGATGGCGGCCTGCGCCACCCGCGCCCGGGCCGAGGGGCGGCCGCGGACCTGCTGGATCGCCTCGTGGCGGCGGCCCTGGGTCCACAACTCGACCGCCCGGCGTGAATGGCGCCCGCCCCAGACCCCCAGCCGCCACAGCGATCCGACCTTCCACAGCACCACCGCCAAGGTGATGACCGACAGGGCCGCGATCAGCCACATCGTCCAGCCGCCGTCGCGGATCATTGCGAACAGCGGCAGGGCCGCCAGCATGTTGCCAAGTTCAGTCATGGTCGGGTTCCTTGCGCGTGGCGGTCCAGTAGACCGCAAGATGGGGGTCGGGCGCGCCGGGCGCGGCACCGGCATCCAGCGCGGCCTTCAGCGGCGCCAGGGCGGATCGTTCGGTGGCAAACCACAGGGCCTGCGCCTCTGTCCCCTGGGCCGACAGCCGGGCGGCCAGCGCGGCCTCGCCCTGCGGCGCGTGCTGCAGGTCAAGGCCCGGATGCGCGGGCAGCGGATAATCGGCGGTTCGCCCGAACAGATGGCATTCGATCCGGGCCTGCGGGTCCTGTGCTGCGATGATGCGCGCTAGGGCGGGATAGGCGGTTTCGTCCCCGCCGATCAGCAGGCGCGCGGTGCGGGGGATGCCGCCGCCCCCGGGACCGGTCAGGCCGATCGCCGCGCCTTGAGTTGCCTGGCAGGCGAAGGCGGCGACCCGGCCGCCCGGATGCAGAAAGACGTCGGCCTCCATCCAGCCGGCGGCCGCATCGATGGCGCGGACGGTATAGACCGGGCGGTGCAGCGCATCCGGGCCCTGCGGCCAGACCGTCTGGCCCCGCGCGCCGATCACCGGCCAGACCGGCGCCCGCCGCGCATCGGGCTGCAGGACCAGCCGGAAATGGATCAGCTGCCGGGAAAAGCGGTCCAGGTCCGGAGCCTCGATCCGCAGGCGCAGGAAATCGGCTGTCAGCCGGGTCACGCGGGCCAGTCGCGCCAGGCTGAAGTTCGGCGGCGGCGCCCCTTCCCGGTCCAGCCGCGACCAGTCGGGCGCAAGTCCCGGAAAGGCCGCCGCCAGGTCCGCCGTCCAGCCGTGGCGGAGCACGTCCAGCCGGGCGCGGTTTTCGGCGCGGACATAGAGGATGCTGCCCAAGGGACCCATCCGCGCGCCGAACTCTCCGCCCTCCAGCTTGCACCAGGCAGAGCGGCCGTGGCCGTTGTGCATTTCCAGCCCGCGCCGCTGCGCCAGGTCGGCCACCAGCGCCGCCAGCCGGGGAAAGCCCAGTTCGGGGGCTGCGGCCTCGGTCTGGAAGGGGGGCAGGGGATCATGCCTCATCGGGGTCCCCGGCTGCGAGGCCCGGCGCCTCCATATGCAGATAGGAGGCCCCGCTGTCCTTGCCCCGTACGGGGGCAGCAAGTGGTGTCGTTCCAAGAAGCACGGCAAAGACCGTCAGTTGTTTGCGCATGGCCTGTTCCTCTGCACGCGAAAGGCGCTGGCGGGGCAGGTGTCCTGCGCCGCCTACGGAATCTGACTAAAGATGTCAAGAATAGCGTCCTGCTGCCCCCGCTGCTGCAGGGCGCGGCCGAGGCGCCCCTTGCGACGGCTGCGCCGCCGCGCCACAATCGGGCCATGACATTACCCGCGATGATCCTGGCCGGAGGTCGCGCCACCCGGATGGGGGGCGCCGACAAGCCCCTGCTGATGCTGGGCGGCCGCCCCATCCTGTCGATCATCCTGGCGCGGCTGGCGCCCCAGGCCGGACCGGTCGCGCTGAACGTGAATGGGGATGCGGCCCGCTATGGGGGCTTTGGCCTGCCCATCCGCGCCGACAGCCTGCCCGATCACCCCGGCCCGCTGGCCGGCATTCTGGCGGCACTGGATTGGGCGGCGGAGCTGGGCGCGCCGCATGTGCTGACGGTCGCGGGCGACACGCCGTTCTTCCCGGACGACTTGGCGCCCCGGCTGCTGGCGGCGCGCGGACCCACCGGGTTGGCCTTGGCGGCCAGCGGCAGGACGGGCGATCCGCGCGACCATCCGACCTTTGGCCTCTGGCCCGTCGGGTTGCGCGACGACCTTGCCGCCACGTTGGCGCGCGGCGAGGGTCGCGTCCGCAGCTTTGCCGCGCGGCACCAGCCGGGGATCGCGGTCTGGGACGACCGGCCCTTCGACCCCTTCACCAACATCAACACCCCGGACGACCTGGCGCGGGCCGAGGCGATGATTGCCGCGCTTTGACCTGATCCTGATCCTCGACTGGTCGGCGGCGGGCAGCCCCAGGCGCGGGGCCGATTCGATCTGGCTGGGCTCGGACCGGGACGCGGCCAGCAATCCCGACACCCGCAGGCGGGCCTGGAAGCAGCTGGGATGCGTCCTGTCGCGCGCGGGAAAACAGGGGCTGCGCGTGCTGGTGGGGGCGGATTTCGCCTTTGGCCACCCGGCCGGACTGGCGGCGGTGATCACCGGGCGGCCCGATGCGCTGGCGCTGTGGGATCACCTGGCCGCGCTGCACCAGGACGACGACCGCAACCGCAGCAACTATCGCGACCTGGCCGCCGCGATGAACCGCCAGCTGGGGCATCCCGTCTTTTGGGGCAACGGGCGCAAGGCGCAGATCCCCGACCTGCCGCGCCTGCGCCCGCCGCCCCAGCCCGACCTGCCCGCGCATCGGGTGACCGAAACCGCACCACCGGGCGGTGCCCGCCCGAAATCGCCCTTTCAGCTGGCGGGGGCGGGCTGCGTCGGCGCGCAGAGCCTGACCGGCATCCCCTGGCTTAACCGGCTACGCCAGCGTCCGGGCCGCGCCGTCTGGCCCTTCCAGCCCTGGGACCAGGCGCAGGTGGTGCTGGCCGAGGTCTATCCGTCGATGATCGCGCCCGAGCTGCGCGCGGCCCAGGGCTTTCCTTGCCGCGATGCCGCGCAGGTGACGGTGCTGGCGCAGGCGCTGCGGTATCTGGACGACCGCGACCGGCTGGTGCCGATGCTGGCACCCGATCCGCGCATCACGGACCTGGCGGCCGAGGGGCAGATCCTGGGCTTTGGGCACGAGGTCGAGCTGCGCGCGGCCGCCCGCGCGGTGCTGCGCACCAAGACCTAGCGCCGCGGCGGCGCGGTCGACCGGCCGACGACCAGCTCGGCCTCCAGCAGCTCCTGCACCGGCGGGGCTTCGCCCCCTTCGATGCGGTCGATCAGCAGCGCCGCGCAGCGCTGTCCCGCCACCCGTACGGGGGAACGCATGCCGGTGAAGACCGGCACCGCCTCGCGGTTGGCGTAATAGGACAGGTCGTCGTCGAAACACAGCACCGACAGGTCCGTGCCCAGCACCATCTTCCGCTCCTCGGCGGCCTGCTGGACGCCGGCGGCGATCATCGTCGCCGCGCACAGGACCGCGGTCGGCGGCATCGTCCCCTCCAGCAGCCGCCGGGCATGGGCATAGCCATAGGCCGTCGTCATCTCGCCCGCTACCATCAGGCCCGGATCGGCCTCGACCCCCGCATCGCGCAGCGCCCGCAGATAGCCCTCGCGCCGGCGATGGGCAAAGTCCAGCCGCTCGTCCCCGTTCAGCAGCGCGATCCGGCGGTGGCCCAGTTGCAGCAGGAAGGCGGTCGCGCGTTCGAAGGCGCGCTGGTTGTTCACGTCGACCCAGGAATAGGGCGCCTGGTGGCCCGACACCCGGCCATGCACCACGAAGGGCAGGCCCATCTGCTGCAGCATGGCGGGGCGGGGGTCGTCATGGCCCGGAAACTGGACGATCACGCCGCCGACCAGCCCCTTGGATTTCAGCGCGCGATAGGCCTGCGCCTGGTCGTCATCCGCCACAAAGCTGAGGTTCAGGTCAAAGCGGCGGCGCGCGCATTCCTCGCCCACGCCGGCCAGGAAATCGGCATAGATCGGGTTCACGATCTCGTTCCGGCCGGTCATCGGGATCACGCAGCCGATCACGCTGGCATGGCCGGTGGCCAGCGACCGGGCATGGGCATTGGGACTGTAGCCGTGCTGCAGGGCGGCGGCGACCAGGCGGGCGCGGGTCTGTTCGTTCACCTCGGGATGGCCGTTCAGCGCGCGGCTGACGGTGGTGGGCGACATCCCCACCAGCTTGGCGAATTCCTTGAGCTTCATTCCTGCCCCTCCGGCGCGGCGCATTGTCGCGCAGGCCCCCGCGTGCCCTTCCATGCCGCGTCTGCGGCCGCATGGCAACCGGCCGGGCCTCACATCCGGCGGGCTTTGTCCGTTACCTCCAAATGACAATGCCAGTGGCGCAAGGGCGGCAACTTCTCCGCTCGGCGCGCGTGTCTAGGCCAAACAGCAGGAGACAGACGGTGACCGACCTTTCCCTTGGCAGCCTTGCCGACCCCCCCGGTGCGCCGGCCCCTCCGGGCCCGCGCATCGTCGCGGATCATCAACAACAGCTAGAGGGGCCGCCATGATGCTGCTGCACGACCGACTGTCCCGACGGTTTCTGGAAATGGCCTCGCGCATCCGCCGCGGCACGCTGATCGTCACAACGCCCGAAGGCGTCGTCCACGGCTTTGGCGGGCACGCGCCCGGTCCCGATGCCCGGCTGGTCGTCCGGGACTGGTGCATGGTTCCCGCGCTGGCCCTCCGGGGCGACATCGGCCTGCGCGACGCCTGTCGCACGGGCTGGTGCGACACGCCCGACCGAAAGGCCCTGTCGGCGCTGGCCGTGCTGAACGCGGACCTGCTGAGCCGCGACATTTCAGGACATGGGCTGCAGATGCTGGCGCTGCGGGTGCTTGACGTCCTGAACCGCAGGATCGGCGCCACGACCGCGCCGCGCCGGACCGCGCCCCGGCGTCTGCCGGCCCTGCTCGGACGCCCGCATGGCCTGTAGCGCAGCAACCATCCGGCCGACCGCTGACGGCGCAGCCTGGGCGAAAGCCGCCGGGTGAACAGCCGCCCGCTGAGCGACCCCAAAGGGGGCTGGACGCGGCCACCCCGGGCCTCCACCTTCGGCAGCGGCCCATCACGCGGCAAAGCCGAAAAGGAATGACCCATGTCCAACCGCAGCCTTGCCCTCCTGGTCCTGCTGGCCGCTGTGGCCTTTGCGGCCTCGCCGGTGATCTTTCCGGGCTTTGCGGGATACGAGCCCGACCAGTTCCCGATCCCCCAGCAGGACCCGCCCGTCCAGCCGGCGGGTTGGGCCTTTTCCATCTGGGGGGTGATCTATGCCTGGCTGATCCTGGGGGCAGGATACGGGCTGTGGAAACGGCCCGAGGCGCCGGACTGGCGGCCGATGCGGCCCTGGCTGCTGGCCAGCCTGGCCATCGGCTTTTTCTGGATCCCCGTCGCCAACCGGATGCCGGGGCTGGCCACGCTGATGATCCTGGCGATGCTGGCCACGGCCCTGATGGCGCTGCTGCGCTGCGGGCGGGATGATTCGTGGCTGCAGGCGCGGCCGGTGGGGCTTTATGCGGGCTGGCTGACGGCGGCCTCGGGCGTGTCGGTGGGCATCTGGCTGGGGGGACATGGCTGGCTGACGGCGCAGGTGGCGGCGATCCTCTGCCTGCTGGCGGTCTGCGCCATCGCCTTGACGGTGCAGGGCCTCAGGCCCCGGGAATGGGGATATCCGGCGGCGGTCATCTGGGCGCTGCTGGGCGTCATCGCGGCCAATCTGGGCGCGGGCAACTGGATCGTGGTGATCCTGGCGGGCTTGGGCGCGGCCGCGCTGGCGGGTCGCATCTGGACAAGCCGCCGCAGCGTCTAGCATAGTTCGAACTCATTCCGGAGGTTGCACGATGAAACGTCGCGTTTTCCTGTCGCTGGCCACCGCGATCTCGGCCTTGGGCCTGGCCCCGGCCCGGGCACAGGGCCCTGCACCCAGCTTCACCTTTCCCTCGATCGACGGCGGCGAATACGACACCGCCGACTGGCGCGGGCGGCCCGTGCTGGTGGTCAACACCGCCTCGCTCTGCGGCTTTTCGGGCCAGCTGCGCGACATGCAGGCCCTGCACGAGACGCATGAAGGGCGCGGCCTGGTTGTCCTGGCGGTCCCCTCGAACGACTTCCGCCAGGAACTGGCCACCGGCAAGGAGGTCAGCGAATACTGCCAGCTGGAATATGGCATCACCCTGCCGATGACCGACATCCTGCCGGTCGCCAGGGGCGAGGTGCATCCCTTCTATGCTTGGGTGCGCCAGCAGACGGGCTTTGTCCCGCAGTGGAACTTCAACAAGGTGCTGCTGGGCCCCGACGGGCAGCTGCTGGGCACCTGGGGCTCCTTCATCAAGCCCGGCGGCCGCCAGATCATGGGAACGGTCGCGCCCTATCTGTCGGCCTGAGGCCTGCCAAAGGGCCTTGGACCTACCAGGGCACGGGCTGGCCCTTCCAGTCCCAGAAGCTGCCCGTATCCTCGGGGCGCAGGCGGGCGACCACCTCCAGCAGCGCCGCGGCGCTGCGGTCCGGCGTGATGGTCGGATGGCGGGCGGCATATTTCGCCGTCAGGGGCGTCTGGACCGTGCCGGGATGCAGCGCGACCAGGATCGCGTAGCGGTTCCTGCGGCGGTATTCGATGGCGGCGGTGCGGATGATCTGGTTCTGCGCCGCCTTGGCCGCGCGATAGCCGATCCATCCGCCCAACTGGTTGTCCCCGATCGACCCCACGCGCGCCGACAGCGAGCCCATCACCGCGCGGCGGTCCCGTGCCAGCAATGGCGCAAAGGCGCGGATCGCCAGCGCCACGCCCGTGGCGTTCAGCGCGAATTGCGCCGCCATGGCGTCCGGATCGACGGCATCCAGCGTCTTTTCCGGCTGCCGTCCGTCGATGACCAGCGCCCCCGTCGTGTTCAGGATCAGGTCGAAATCCTGGCCCTGCAGGCGCGCGGCATGATCCGCCACGCTGTCGGCCCGCGTCAGGTCCAGCCCGTCGCCGCTGCGCGAAAGGCCGGTGACCCGGGCCCCCTGATCCGCCAGCCGCGCCGCCAGTGCCGCGCCGATCCCTCCCGAGGCGCCAAGGATCAGGGCGCGCATCAGGCCGCCCGCCTGAGGGCGGGGCAGGCGGCCCTGAGGGTGCGGAAAAGGTCGGGAACGGTCGCTTGCATGGCGGTCCTTTCAGGATTTCAGCTGTTCATAGGCCGTCAGCGCCCGCGCCCGGCCTTCGGCCAGAGAGAGGGCGGGCAGGGCCCTGCGGCTCAGGTCGATGTTCCAGGACCGCGGCGCGGCGGCCGCGAAGTCATGGGCGCCGGGCGCATCGGGACGCATCCAGTGGTCCTGATAGCGCGCCTTGGGGTCGAACTTCTCGGCCTGGGTGTCGGGGTTGAAGATGCGGAAATAGGGCGAGGCATCCGGCCCGCAGCCCGCCACCCACTGCCAGTTCATCGCGTTCGACGCCGCGTCCCAATCCGTCAGGCAGCGCGCGAACCAGTCCAGCCCCAGCTTCCAGTCGGTCAGCAGGTGCTTGGTCAGATAGCTGGCCGTGATCATCCGCACGCGGTTGTGCATCTGGCCGGTGGCATACATCTC
This sequence comes from Paracoccus sp. T5, assembly GCF_048538155.2. Classification (GTDB taxonomy): domain Bacteria; phylum Pseudomonadota; class Alphaproteobacteria; order Rhodobacterales; family Rhodobacteraceae; genus Paracoccus. Next base: position 3,062,770 of record NZ_CM135809.1, on the reverse strand, counting down.
GCGCATGCCGGCATCCACGATCCTGACGCCGGTCTGGCCGCGCCGCCAGTCCTCGGCCGCCTCATTGTCGGGCTTCCAGGGAAAGCGGTTCCATTCCGGCCGCCAGCAGCTGGCGGGCATGTCAGGGCTGTCATGCAGCAGCTCGCGCGCGAATTCGCGCCAGCACAGCTCGGACAGGAAATGATCGACGCCGCGTTCGCCCGACTGGAAGGCGGGCTGGCAGCGGGCCCAGATGCGGCGGGCGCTGATCTCTCCGACCGCCAGCGCATCCGACAGGCTGGAGGTGGCGCGGTCGCGCGCGGGCTGGTCGCGATGTTCCTTGTAGTCGGGCAGCGAGCCTTCCAGGAAGGCCTCCAGCCGGGCATGGGCCTCGTCCTCTCCCGCGCGGATGTGGCGGGCCAGCACGTCCCAGCCCCGGTCCATCTCCGCTCGCGCCTCGGGCCAGTCGGTGCCGTCGCTGTCGGGCCAGGCATCGGGGGCGGTCAGCCGCGGCACTGCCAGCGGCGGCGCGATCGGGGACTTGCGCAGCGCCTTCCAGAAGGGCGAGAACACCTTGTAGACGCCGCCCGCCCCGGTCAGCACCGATCCGCGCGGCACCAGATCGGCCAGCGGATGCAGGTGCAGCCGCGCCCCCCCGCGCTCCGCCGCCTCGGCCAGCCCGTCATCGCGGGCAAAGGGAAAGCCCTCGGTCGCGTGGACCGTTGTCGCGCCGGTCTGGCGGGTGATCTCCTCCAGCACCTCGACCGGATGGCCCCGGCGGACGATCAGCCGGCTGCCCTGCCGGCGCAGGGAGGCCTCCACCGACGGCAGGGACATGGCTTGCCGCTGCGCCGAGGCGGGATGGTCGCGCGCCTCGGTCGGGTCCAGGATCACCAGCGGGATCACCGCCCCCTGTTCCGCCGCCGCCACCAGCGCCGGATGGTCGTCCAGCCGCAAGACCCGCCTGAACCAGCAGATGACCGTCATCGCATTCTCCTCATTGCGCAGGGGACGACACGCGGCAGCGCCCCCGAAAGTTTCACCACGTCGGCAGGCTGCAACGGGATGCGCGGCATTGTCACACCCCGTGCGGGTGGTATAGCTGAAGCCCCGCCCGCTCCGAAGGCCCGCCGCCGCCGTGTCAGATCCTGCCCTCCGCCCTGGTTTCGTCTCGCTGGTCTCGGCCGGCCCGGGCGACCCTGACCTGCTGACGCTGAAGGCGGCCCGCCGCCTGGCCGAGGCGGATGTGGTGCTGTTCGACGACCTGGCCTCGGGGCCCGTCCTGGACCATGCCGCGCCCGAGGCCGAGCTGATCGCCGTGGGCAAGCGCGCCGGCCGCCCCTCGGCCCGGCAGGAGGTCGTGAACGAGCTGCTGGTCAGCCATGCCCGCGCCGGGCGCCGCGTCGTGCGCCTGAAATCGGGCGATGCCGGCATCTTCGGCCGCCTGGAGGAAGAACTGGTGGCCCTGACCCGCGCCGCCATCCCCTTCGAGATCGTGCCCGGCGTCAGCTCCGCCAGCGCGGCGGCGGCGGCCATGGGCATGCCCCTGACCCGGCGCCTGACGGCCCGGCGCGTGCAGTTCGTCACCGGCGCCGACGTGACCGGGCAGCTGCCGCAGGACATCAATTGGGCGGCACTGGCCGACCCGTCGGTGACCACCGTCGTCTTCATGGGCCAGCGCAGCTTTCCCAAGCTGGCCGAGGGGCTGGTGGCCCATGGCCTGCCCGGCACCACCCCGGCCCTTTTCGCCGAGGCGGTGGGGCACCCGACACAGCGGCTGGTGCAGACGACCGTCGACGGCCTGGCCCGGATGATGCGCGAGGGGCCGGCCAGCCAGCCGGGCCTGATCCTCTATGGACCGCTGGCCTTTCCCCCGCATCTGGGGTGACGTGCGGGCGCCCGGACGCGGCGCCTTTGCCTAAAATGCGGCTCAAGCAGTGGCTGGTCAGCGGGCGCCGTTAAGACCATCTTCAGACTTGCCCCCTGTCACCCGCCCTCCGCGGCTGCCCAATCAGAAACCCCATGATCGTGTATCGCCACGTGACCACCTTTGGTGTCACGCAACAACGCTGGCTGTCCAAGATCACCGATCTCGAGGTTGTCGAGGCCGGGGGGCGGGCGGTGCTGGTCGCGGCGACCCATATCGGCGGCGGCGTCAGCAGCTATGCCCTGGGGGATGCCGACACGCCGATGACCGCGCTGCGGACAAGGGCCTATCTTGACAGCCAGGGCTACCAGGGTCCGCCCGAGATCACGCATCTGACCCTGGACGGGCGCAGCACGATCCACGTGGGCCAGCTAGGCGGGGCCGCCGCCCTGGGCATCGACCTGCGCGTCGACAACGGCGCCCTGGCCCCCTTCGACAGCCTGTTCGGTCCCGGACTGGGCACGCGCATCACCGCCCTGGGCCAGGTCCAGACCGCCCAGGGCCCGGTCATCTATTCCGCGCAGGCCGGCAGCCTGCAGCTGCAAAGTCACCGGCTGCAGGCCGATGGCAGCCTGGTCCAGGCAGGCCAGGCCATCCTGCCCGTCCCCGAGGGCACCAGCGGCGCCAGCCTGGACAAGATCATCCAGCTGACGGTGGACGGCCAGCGGGTGCTGGTGGCGATCTCGGGGCTTGGCAACTTCATCTCGACCCACCTGATGACCGACAGCGGCTGGCTGGGACCGGGGGCGGTCCACCTCGCGGGGCAGGGATCGGGATATGACCTGCCCTCTGATGTCGAGGCGGTGCAGTTCGGGGGCGCCAGCTTTGTCATCCTGGCGGGCAGCGGTTCCAGTTCGCTGACCGTGTTCCGGGTGAGCGCGGCGGGCAATCTGACGACCGTCGATCATGTCATCGACGAGGCCACGACACGCTTTCGCGCCGCCACCGCGCTGGAGACGGCCGTGGTGAACAGCCGCGCCTTCGTCTTTGCCGGCGGCGCGGATGACGGCATCACGGTCTTCACCATGACGCCCGACGGCCGGCTGGTGCACCTGCTGACCATCGCCGACACGGATGCCATGACCCTGGCCGATGTCAGCGACATCGAGGCCAGGGTGCAGGACGGCGTGATCACCCTCTTTGTCAGCTCTTCGACCGAGACGGGGGTGACGCAGCTGGTCTTCGACCCCGGCCAGATCGGCATGACGGCCATGGCCGGCACGGGCACGATGCGCGGCGGCGCGGGCAATGACATGCTGCGGGCGGGGGCCGGCACCACGCGGCTGGAGGGCGGGGCCGGCAACGACATCCTGATCGCCGGCGACAGCCCTGTCACGCTGTCGGGGGGCGAGGGTGGCGACATCTTCCTCCCATCGCGCGGGGCGGGGCGCATCACCATCCTCGACTATGACCATGGCGTCGACCGGCTGGACATGTCGATGCTGGGCAACATCCGCAGCATCTGGCAGCTGCGCTTCATCCCCACCAGCAACGGCGTCATGATCATCTATGGCGAGACGATCCTGGACATCTACAGCCGTGACGGCCGGTCGCTGGATGTGGGCGATTTCAGCAATGCGATGTTTCCGATCGCGCATTACTCGCTGCCCGAGGTGGACCCGATCAGGATCTCGCCCGACAGCACCCCCTCCACCGAGCCGGCCTGGATCTTCGGCGGGGCGGGGGCCGACCGCCTGACCGGGACCGCGCGTCCCGAACTGGTCATGGCCGGCGCGGGCGACGACACCGTCACGGGCGGGGGCGGCAACGACACGCTGCGCGGGGAGGGGGGCAACGACGTCCTGCGCGGCGGCGACGGCAACGACCGGCTCCATGGCGGGCCGGGCCGCGACACGCTGTTCGGCGACGCGGGCAATGACCTGCTGGAGGGCGAGGACGACAACGACCTGCTCTATGGCGACGGGGGTGACGACACGCTGCGCGGCGGTGCGGGCAACGACCTGCTCTATGGGGGTTTGGGCAACGACCGGCTGGACGGCGGCAGCGGCAACGACACCCTGTCGGGAGAGGGGGGCAACGACTGGCTGGAGGACCTGGCCGGCAACAACCGCCTGCTGGGCGGCGAGGGCAACGACACGCTGCTGGCGGGGGGCGGGGCGGATTACCTGGCCGGCGGCGCGGGTCGCGACAGCCTGCGCGGCGGCGCGGGCAATGACACCCTGCTGGGCGAGGACGGGGCGGACACGCTGTGGGGGGACCTGGGCGACGACCTGCTGGACGGGGGCGCCGACAACGACCAGCTTCGCGGCGGCGACGGCAGGGACAGGCTCTATGGCGGCAGCGGCAACGACCTTCTGGACGGCGGCGCCGGGGCGGACCTGCTTCATGGCGACGCGGATGACGACCGCCTGTTCGGGGACCGTGGCAACGACACCCTCCATGGTGGTTTCGGCAACGATCTTCTGTCTGGCGGGGCGGAGAACGACCTCCTCTACGGCAACTCCGGCAGCGATACGCTCTACGCCGGCAGCGGCGACGACTTCCTGTTCGGCGGCTTCGACAACGACACCCTCTACGGAGACGAGGGCAACGACAGCCTTTACGGCGAAATCGGCAACGACCTGCTGTTCGGCGGCCTGGGCGACGATTACCTGTCGGGCGGGCGGGGGCATGACACGCTCTACGGCGGCGACGGCAATGACCGGCTGATCGCGCTGCACGGCAACAACCGCCTTTATGGAGAGGCCGGCAACGACCGTCTGATCGGGGGTTCGGGCCGCGACCGGCTGTCGGGGGGCGATGGCTGGGACCGGCTTTACGGCAACGACAGCAACGACATGCTGAGCGGCGGCCGGGGCAATGACCGTCTCTATGGCGGGGCGGGCGACGACGTGCTCATCGGCGGCTCGGGCAACGACCTTCTCTATGGCGGCACCGGCAATGACCGGCTCAGCAGCCGGTCGGGCCGAAACGCGATCTATGGAGAGGGAGGCAACGACCACCTGACCGGCGGGTCCGACAGCGACACCCTGTCGGGCGGGCGCGGTCACGACCGGTTGGAAGGGGGCAAGGGCAATGACAGGCTGTCGGGCGGGACGGGCAATGACCGCATCTGGGGCGGGTGGGGCAATGACATGCTGAACGGCGGGCCCGGCGATGACCTGCTGGTCGGCGGCTGGGGCGCCGACCGGATGCAGGGCGGCACCGGCCGCGACATCTTTCGCTTTCAGTCCGGGCGGGACAGCCGCATGGGCGCGTCGGACCTGATCCTCGACTTCACCCGCGGGCAGGACCGGCTGGACCTGGATGCGCTGAACGTCAGCTATGTCGGCCGGGGCGGGCATTCCGGCGCGCGCTCGGTCCGGTGGGACCATGTCGGCGACCAGACCCATGTTTTCGTGGACCTGGACGGCGACCGTCAGTCCGACATGCTGATCCGTCTCGACGGCACGCTGAAACTGTGGGGAAGCGACTTCCTGCTCTAGCCGGCCAGCCGGGCCAAGGCCCAGGCTGCGGCCTCGGCAACGGTCGGGTCGGGGTCGCCGCGCAGCCCCGCCGCCACGCCGGCAAGGCTTGGATCGCCCGAATTGCCGATCGCGTAAAGCACGTTGCGCACAAAGCGGTCCCGACCGATCCGCTTGATGGGCGAGCCGGAAAACCGCGCCCGGAACCCCGCATCGTCCAAGGCCGCCAGCTCCGCCAGCGGCGGCGCCCCGATGATCCCGCGATAGCGCATCTCGGACCCAGCCTGGGCGAACTTGTTCCAGGGACAGACCGCCAGGCAATCGTCGCAGCCATAGATCCGGTTGCCCATCAGCGCGCGCAACTCCGGCTCCACCGGTCCCTTGTGCTCGATCGTCAGATAAGAGATGCAGCGCCGCGCATCCAGCTGATAGGGCGCGGGAAATGCCCCCGTCGGACAGGCGTCCAGACAGGCCCGGCAGGACCCGCAATGGCTGACCTGCGGGCTGTCTTCGGGCAGCGGCATGGTGGTGAAGATCGCACCCAGAAAGAACCAGCTGCCCAGGTCGCGCGACAGCAGGTTGGTGTGCTTGCCCTGCCAGCCCAGGCCCGCCGCCTGCGCCAGGGGCTTTTCCATCACCGGCGCGGTGTCGACAAAGACCTTGATCTGGTGCCCGGCCTCCGGTGCGGTTTCCAGCAGCCAGCGCCCCAGGCGCTTCAGCCGCTTCTTGACCAGGTCGTGGTAATCGCGCCCCTGCGCATAGACGCTGACGGCGGCATGGTCGCGCCGCTCCAGCACCTCCAGCGGATCGCCTTCGGGCGTGTACAGCTCGGCCAGCATCACCACCGACCGCGCCTCGGGCCACAGGGCCGCCGGATCGCCCCGCCAGCCCATGCGCTCGGCCATCCAGCCCATCTGCCCGTGCCGCCCCTCGGCAACAAAGGCCTCCAGCCGCGCGGACAGCTCGGGCACGCCCTCGGGCCGCATCACCCCCATGCCGGCAAAGCCGACCGCGCGGGCCTCCTCGGCCAGCTCGGACTTCTTCGTGGCCCAAATCCCCCCGGGGGGATCGCCACCAGGCGACGGGGGACTGGCCCCCCCGCCCTCAGCCGAAGTCAAGCTCGGCATAATGCGGCGCCGGCTGGATGCCCGGCATCTGGTCGGCCAGCACCGACCGGAAGGCCGGGCGCGACTTGATCGTCGCATACCAGTCGCGCAGCATCTCCGACCGGTCCCAGTCCACATCCGAGATGTAGTCCAGGCAGGAAAAATGCGCCGCGGCGGTGAAGTCGGCCAGGCTCAGCGTGTTGCCCGCCAGCCAGCGGCGCGTCTCCAGCAGCGTGCCCAGATAGTCGATATGCTCCTTGATGGCGCGCAGCCCGTCCTTGACCACCCGGCTGTCGGGATAGCCGGTGCGGGTGATCTTCTTCCACACCCGTTCGTTCATGATCGGCTGCGTCACCTCGGCGTGGAACTTGTCGTCGAACCAGGTGCAAAGCCTGCGCACCTCGTGCCGCTCCAGGGGTGTCTGCGGCATCAGCGACGGTGAGGGCACCGCTTCGTCCAGGTATTCGACGATGGCCTGGCTCTCGGCCAGCATGTTGCCGCGATAGCGCAGCACCGGCAGCTTGCCGGCCGGGTTGCGCCGCTTGAGGTCGGGCGGCCCCTCCCAATAGCGTTCCTCGACCAGCTCGACCTCGATCTTCTTCTCGGCCAGCACCAGCCGCACCTTGCGGCAAAACGGGGACAGCGCGGTGTGGTACAGTCGCGTGGTCTGCGTGTTCGTGTTCATGGACTGCTCGAGACCCTTTTATTTTTGTCGCAACCCCTGCTTGATACGCCTCGCCCCCCGGGCTTTCAACAGCGCGGGCCTATTCGAAGCAGGCCGCGCGCCCATCCCGCGCAATCGTGGCCGCCCCGTCGGCGATTGCCCGCGACCGCCGGGACGCGGCGCCGGGGCTGCGGGTTCTGGGCGACGGCAGCACCGCCGCCAGCCGCGCGGCCTGGACGGGAGTCAGGCGGTCCGGGGTGGTGCCAAAGAACTCGCGCGCCGCCGCGCCCACGCCAAAGATACCCGGCCCGAATTCCGCCACGTTCAGATAGACCTCAAGGATGCGCCGCTTGGACCACAGCGCCTCGATCACCGGGGTCAGCGCGGTTTCAACCGCCTTGCGGCCCCAGCTGCGCGTCTGCCACAGATAGGCGTTCTTGGCGGTCTGCTGGGTCAGGGTCGAGGCCCCGCGGCCCGATCCCGAGGCCACGACCTTGCGGATCTCGGCCATGTCGAAGCCCCAGTGCAGGCAGAAATTCGCATCCTCCGCCGCCACGACCGAGCGGCGCATGACCGGCGCGATCTCCTTCAGCGGCACCCAGTCCCGCGACACCAGCTCGTGCTCGCGCGCAGCGCCCAGCATGGTCCAGGTCAGGGGCGGGTTCACGACCGCATAGATCGTCACCGACCCCGCCATCACCAGCGCCGCCCGCAGCAGCACGAAGCGCAGCCAGAACAGCAGCCACCCCCGCCACGGCAGGTGGGCCGGGACGGCCGGGGCATCGTCCACGGGGGGACGTCGGGTCAGAAGGCGCAGGATCATGGCCGCATGTCTCATGGCCCGCGCCGCTGCGTCAAGCGCGCGCCGGCGCCCCCTCAGGGCAGCCGCGAGGCGAAGACGTTCCAGTCGAAGCCGGACCGCGCGATCAGCCCCTTCATGTAATCCGACACAAGCCATTCGCGCCGGGGGGCGGGACAGCGGGCCAACTGCGCCATGCACAGCGCGATCACGTCGCGATGCCGCTCCTGCGCGATGAACAACAGCAGCAGGTTTTCCAGCGCCGTCCGGTTCAGGCGGATCTCCAGCGACCGCAGCATCTGGGCCTCCGCCTCGGCCAGCTCTCCCAGCTGCCGCAGGTGCCGGCCGCGTTCGCAGTGATAGATGTGGCAGCCCTCGGTCCTCAGCTGGATCTCGGGGACCCGGCCCCTGACGAATATCCCGCGCGTCAGCTTGCCCAGCTGCCCATTGGCCTGGATCGTCTCCAGCACGGCATGCCCGGCATAGGGATATTCCACGACCTGCGCCTGCGGATAGGCGGGGCACACGCAGCGCTCCAGAAAGATCATGTCCTCGCGGCTGTGGGGATCGATCAGGATGATGGGCGGCTTTGACGACAGCGGCGTCTCGCTGATCTCGACATGCCGGAACGCCAGCCCCGCAAAGCGATCCGACCCGATGCTGGGATGGGCGCTGTTCTTGGGGGCCGAGGCGACGATTCGCGCATCGATGCAGCCGCCATAGTAAAGCGCGGCATAGGCCCCCAGGCTGGCGCCATAGGCAAAGACGTTCCGGCCGGCCGTGACCGGGGCGACGGCTGCGTGAAAATCCGCGACGCTCAGCCCCTGATACTGGGATTCCTTCTTTTGCGAGACATAGATGTTGTCAAAGCCCAGCTTCAGCGCGAAATCAGTGCCAAAGCCCTTTTCTTGGATCCCGAACGAGATGTTGTCGAAGGTTACCATCACCCCCCGCGACGGTTCGGCGCGGGGGTGGAGGGTGATCGCATACCAGTCGCTTCGCGCCAGGACCCGGGGCGCGCTGTCAGTGTCGGAATCGCTCATCTTACCCTGCCACGAAGGACCGCCTTGGATGGGGCAGCCGGCCGGTCCCATCCTGCCCACAGATGATCACCTGCGCTCCGGTTTCACAACCCGCGGGCGACGCCTGCCGTGCCCGATCGCCCATGGCACGGCGCAATGGAATTGACCGGTCGGTGGCCCCGACTGTAACAATGGGGGCAGTAAATATGCCGACCCGCCTGGTCACCGGCTGCCCCGGATCAGGCCAATGTCGCACCAGATAAGGGTCCTGCTGCGATGTCGGCACATGAACGCTATCTGTCACAGCGCCATTTCGGCTCGCTCGACGGGCTCCGGTGCCTCTGCATCGCGGCGGTCCTGTGGCACCACAGCCCCAGCCGGGAACTGGCCGGCGGGCTGCCGCTGGCGGATCGCGGCTTTGTCGGCGTCGATTTCTTCTTCGTCCTCAGCGGCTTTCTGATCACGACGCTGCTTGTGCGCGAACGCGACCGGACCGGGCGGATCTCGCTGGCGGGTTTCTACTGGCGGCGGGCGCTGCGGATCCTGCCGGCCTATCTGCTACTGGTGACGGCGGTGTCCTCCTACTGGATCCTGCACAAGGGCCAGGACCAGCTGATCGGGCTGCTGCCCTATTACTACCTCTTCCAGGCCAATTTCCTGCAGGAGCATGTGCCCCTGCTCTCGGTCACCTGGTCCTTGTCGATCGAGGAGCAATACTACCTGATCTGGCCCCTGCTTCTGGTGCTGCTGCCGGCGCTGGCGGCGCCGCGCATGGCGGTGCTGGCGGCGGGCATCGCGATCTGCCTGGCGGCCATGCTGGGCCTGGCACAGCTGCTGGACCTGCCCCGGCTGGCCACGGCCCATGCGGTCTATGCGCTGCCGGGCATGTCCTACGCGGCCATCCTGTCGGGATCACTGCTGGCTGTCCTGCTGCATGATCCGCGCGGCTTCCGGGCGCTGGCGAGCCTCTGCGCCTGGCGTCCCGCACCCTTGGTCCTGCTGGCGCTGCTGCTGGTCTACCTGCAGGGGGCACCGGTGGACCTGCGCGGCTGGCCGACGGTGGGGATGAACCTGCTGATGGCGCTGTGCGTCGCCTCGCTGGTCATGCGCGAGGATCATCTGGCGCGCCCCCTGATGCGCTGGCGCCCCGTCGCCCGGATGGGAGAGATCAGCTATGGCATCTATCTCTATCACCTGATCGGGCTGCATGTGGCCCATCTGCTGGCGCCCAGGCTGGGCATGGCCGAAGCCGCGCAGGGCTGGCTGGTGAACGCGCTTTACATCGGGCTGTCGGTCCTGATGGCCGAGGCCAGCTTCCGCTGGTTCGAACGCCGGTTCCTGACCTGGAAGCATCCTGCCGCGACCGGGATGGCCGGGACCGCGGGCCTGTCGCCGCCGCCCGCACCGTCGCGTCGCGAAACGTAACCCGCCGCCACGGCAGAAACCGCCCCGGCAGAAAGGGAAACGGCCCCGCAGGGGGGCCGCTTGCTGTCTTACTCGGCCGGAACAGCGCTGGGCGCCTCGACCGCCGCGATGGGATGGGGCAGGTGGGCCAGCATCTCCTTGGGGCAGACCTGCAGGAAGTTCACCTTCTCGCGGTCCCAGTTCGACAGGATCTCGTCGGCGCGCCGCGAGCCGGTCTCGCGCAGGTGGCGCTCGATCAGGCCCTTTAGCTGGCCCTCCCAATGGTCCTGCGTGACCGCGCAGGTCACCAGCGTCTCGGCATTGATGTAATCGCGCGCCAGACCCTCGGGATCATAGAGATAGGCCATGCCCCCCGTCATGCCGGCGCCAAAGTTCGCGCCGATCCGTCCCAGGATCACCGCCACGCCGCCGGTCATGTATTCGCAGCCGTTGCTGCCGCAGCCCTCGATCACCACCGTGGCGCCGCTGTTGCGGACGCCGAACCGCTCGCCCGCGCGGCCTGCGGCGAACAGATAGCCGTTGGTCGCGCCGTAAAGGACGGTGTTGCCGATGATCGTGTTGTCGGCCGCGACCAGCGGGCTGGCCATCGGCGGACGCACCACGATGGTGCCGCCCGACAGGCCCTTGCCCACATAGTCGTTGGCATCGCCCGAAACCTCGATCTTCAGCCCCGGTGCCGCGAATGCGCCAAGCGACTGCCCCGCGCTGCCGGTCAGGCGGACCGTCAGGTGGTCGGGCTGCAGGTTGTTCCGCATCCCGAACTTCTGCACGATCATGCTGGACGTCCGCGTGCCGACGGTCCGCTGCGTGTTCCGGACCGCATAGGACAGCTGCATCTTTTCGCCATCCTCGAAGAAGCGGGCGGCGTCCTTGACGATTTCCGCGTCCAGCGTGTCCAGCACCGCGTTGCGCGGCTTGGTGCGGTCATAGACGATCTTGTCCGCGCCATCGACGGTGATCAGCAGCGGGTTCAGGTCCAGGTCGTCCAGGTTCGCGGCACCCCGGCTGACCTGGGTCAGCAGGTCGGCGCGGCCGATGATCTCGTCCACGGAGCGCGCCCCGATCGAGGCCAGGATCTCGCGCACCTCCTGCGCATAGAAGGTGATCAGGTTCACCACCTTGTCCGCCGATCCGGTGAACATCGCGCGCAGCTTTTCATCCTGGGTGCAGACGCCCACCGGGCAGGTGTTCGACTGGCACTGACGGACCATGATGCAGCCCATGGCGATCAGGGCGGCGGTGCCGATGCCGTATTCCTCGGCCCCCATCATCGCCGCCATGACGATGTCACGGCCCGTGCGCAGACCGCCGTCGGTGCGCAGCGTCACCCGCTCGCGCAGGCGGTTCATGGCCAGGACCTGATGCGCCTCGGTCAGGCCCATCTCCCAGGGCAGGCCCGCGAACTTGATGGACGTGGCGGGCGATGCGCCGGTGCCGCCGTTGTGGCCCGAAATCAGGATCACGTCGGCCTTGGCCTTGGCCACGCCCGCCGCGATCGTGCCGACGCCCGAGGATGCCACCAGCTTCACGGTGATCTTGGCGCGCGGGTTGATCTGCTTGAGGTCGTAGATCAGCTGCGCCAGGTCCTCGATGCTGTAGATATCGTGGTGCGGCGGAGGCGAAATCAGCGTCACGCCCGGCGTCGAATGACGCAGCCGCGCGATCAGCTGGGTGACCTTCATGCCGGGCAGCTGGCCGCCCTCGCCGGGTTTCGCTCCTTGCGCGACCTTGATCTCCAGTTCCTCGCAGGCGTTCAGGTATTCGGCGGTGACGCCGAACCGGCCGGACGCCACCTGCTTGATCTTGGCGCAAGGGTTGTCGCCGTTCGGCAGCGGATGGCTGTGCGCCGGATCCTCACCGCCCTCGCCGCTGTCGGACTTGGCGCCGATGCGGTTCATCGCGATGTTCAGCGTCATATGCGCCTCGGGCGACAGCGCCCCCAGCGACATCCCCGGCGTGACAAAGCGCTTGCGGATCGAGGTGATCGATTCGACCTCCTCGATCGGCACGGCCTTGCCCAGGGGCTTGATGTCCAGCAGATCGCGGATGTGGATCGGCGGGTTCGCCCGGATCGTCGCGCTGAACTGCTTCCAGACGTCATAGGAGGCCTTTTCGCAGGCCACCTGCAGCAGCTTCATGGTGTTGGCTTCCCAGGCATGCTTCTCGCCCGAGCGGCGCAGCTTGTAGAAGCCGCCAACCGGCAGCAACTCCACGGTCTCGGAATGGAAGGCGACCTGGTGCAGCCGCTCCAGCTTGCCCTGCAGCCCGTGCAGGCCGATGCCCGAGATGCGCGACTGCATGCCGGGGAAATATTCCGCGACCATGGCGCGCGACAGGCCCACCGCTTCGAAGTTCAGGCCGCCCCGATAGGAGGACAGGACCGAGATCCCCATCTTGGCCATGATCTTCAGCAGGCCGGCGTCGATGGCGTCGCGATAGCGGCGCATGTTCTCGATCAGCGTGCCGGTCAGCAGCCCGCGCTCGATCCGGTCGCTGATCGAATCCTGCGCCAGATAGGGGTTCACGGTCGTGGCCCCGCAGCCGATCAGCACCGCGAAATAATGCGGGTCGATGCATTCGGCCGCCCGCACGTTGACGCTGCAGAAGGTCCGCAGCCCCTTGCGGGTCAGCCAGCTGTGCACCGCGCTGGTGGCCAGGATCATCGGCATGGCGACGCGGTCGCGGCCCTGGCCGTCATCGGTCAGGATCAGGTGGCCGGCGCCGCTCCGCACGGCATCCTCGGCCTCGGCACGGATCCGCGCCAGGCCCTCGCCCAGGGCATCCGGGCCGGCATCGTCGGGGAAGGTGCAGTCGATGACCGTCACCGCCTCGCCGAACATCTTCATCATCTCGGCGAATTCGCCATTGGCGACAAAGGGGCTCTCCAGCACCAGGATCTCGGTCTGGGCGCTCGATTCGTCCAGCACGTTCTTCAGGTTGCCGAACCGCGTCTTCAGCGACATCACCCGCGTCTCGCGCAGGCTGTCGATCGGCGGGTTGGTCACCTGGCTGAAGTTCTGGCGGAAGAAGTGGCTCATCGGCCGGTACTGGTTCGACAGGACCGCGGGCGGCGTGTCGTCGCCCATGGACGCGATGCCTTCCTTGCCGTCCTCGGCCATGGGGGCCAGGACATGCTCCAGCTCTTCCAGGGTGAAACCGGCGGCCGTCTGGCGGCGGCGCAGCTCGTCCCCTTCGAAGCGCACCGATTCGGGCAGGTCGCGCATGATGTGGTTCAGGTCGACGACCTTCTCGATCCACTCGCCAAAGGGCTGGCTGCCGGCCAGCCGGTCCTTGATCTCGGTGTCGTGGTAGAGCTTGCCCTCCCACATGTCGACGGCGATCATCTGGCCCGGCCCAAGCGCGCCCTTTTCGCGGACATTGGTCTCGTTCACCGGCACCATGCCGACCTCGGACCCGGCGATGACCAGGTTGTCGCCCGTCACGATATAGCGCATCGGCCGCAGCCCGTTGCGGTCCAGCCCGCCGCAGACCCACCGGCCGTCGGTCATGGCCAGCGCGGCAGGCCCGTCCCAGGGCTCCATCACGGCATTGCAATAGGCGTACATGTCCGCCCAGGCCTTGGGCATGTCGGTGGTCGACTTGGACCAGCTTTCCGGGACCAGCATCGTCTTGGTCATCGGCGCGCTGCGCCCCGAGCGCACCAGAACCTCGAAGACCGCATCCAGCGCCGCCGAATCCGACGACCCGGCGGGCACGATCGGCTTGATGTCCTCGGCCGCGTCGCCGAAGGCCGAGGATGCCATGCGGATCTCGTGGCTGCGCAGCCAGTTCAGGTTGCCCTTCAGCGTGTTGATCTCGCCGTTATGGGCCAGCATGCGGAAGGGCTGGGCCAGCCACCACTGCGGGAAGGTGTTGGTGGAATAGCGCTGGTGATAGATAGCAAAGGCGCTCTCGAAGCGGTCGTCCTTCAGGTCGGGATAGAATTCCGCCACCTGCTCGGCCAGCATCATGCCCTTGTAGATGATCGACCGGCAGGACAGCGAACAGAAATACAGGTCGCGCACCTGGGCTGCGACCGCGGCCTTCTCGATGCGGCGGCGGATGATGTACAGCTCGCGCTCGAACCGGACCTGGTCGATGTCCTTCTCGCAGCGGATCAGGATCTGCTCGATCTCGGGGCGGGTGGCATTGGCCTTTTCGCCCAGCACGGCGGTGTTCACCGGAACATGGCGCCAGCCATAGATGTAATGGCCCATCCGCAGGACCTCGGACTCGACGATGGTCCGGCAGGCCTCCTGGGCGGCAAAATTGGTGCGCGGCAGAAAGACCTGGCCCACGGCGATCAGCTTGCCCTGGTCGGGCTCGTGCCCGGTGCGGCGGATCTGGTCATAGAAGAAGGGGACGGGGATCTGCACATGGATGCCCGCGCCGTCGCCGGTCTTGCCGTCGGCATCCACTGCGCCGCGGTGCCAGATTGCCTTCAGCGCGTCGATGCCGTGCTGCACGACCCGGCGGCTGGCCTTGCCGTCCAGGTCCACCACGAAGCCGACGCCGCAGGAGGAATGCTCGTCCTCTTCGCGATACAGGCTGTGCTTGTCCATCCAGGCACGGCGGGCTTCTTCTTCAGCTTGCCAATCCATGGTCATGATGCGGCCCTTTCCTGCAGGATCTGCGTCAGCAATTGATCGCAGTCGAATTGTGGGGTGGTGCTGCCGAAACCGGCCTCGCCGTCAAAGCTGAACAGCACGGGGCTGTCATTCGTCTCGCGCCGCGCGCCGGTCCAGTCGGTGGTCGTCTCGACCCCGCCGTAGAAGCGGCCGAACTCGCGGCTGATATACTGGCTGCCCTTGCGCTCGATCAGGACCTCGCCGCCCTCGGTGCGGGTGGTCAGTTCGAACCGGGTTCGCTCCAGCGTCTGGCCGTCGACCTCGACCGTCTCGCCGGTCAGGATGTCAAAGCCCTTCTGGTGCAGCCGCTCGCCGGTGCTGGACAGCGTCCAGAAGTCGAAGTCGTCGCGCCCCGTCTCCAGCAGGTCGCTGAAGCTGGCATGGTCCCGGGCCTCCTCGACCAGCGTGTCGCTGAGGCCGGCCATCGGGCTCTGGCTTTCGATCCAGCGGGTTTCCTCGTCGATGGTGGACAGGTGGAACAGCCCGTCCTGGCCAAAGACGGCGCTGCGCTGCCAGCCCTCGGGATCGGCCTCGCAGCGATAGTACTGGCTGACGGTGCAGCCGCGGTTCTGGACGGTGACCTCCAGCCGGCAGCCGCCGGGCGGGGTAAAGCTCGCGGCCTCGCCGGGGCGGGCGGTCAGGGTCCAGCCGGCGGTCAGCAGCGACAAGGTCAGCATGGCCGACGTGATGGCGCGGCTGCTCTGCGGCCCGCGAACGGCTGCGGCAGGCAGCGCACGTTGCCGGTGTACGCCCTGTGCACGCCCTGTGATCGGGTTGTGCCTCATCGGTGCGGCCCCTTATTCGGCGGCGATGCGGGCATCGCCCGTCAGGAAGGTGGCGATCGATTCGGCCGCCTCGCGCCCGTCGCGGATCGCCCAGACCACTAGGCTGGCGCCGCGCACGATGTCGCCCACCGCAAAGACGCCCGGCAGCGAGGTCTGGTGCGTCTGGAAGTTCGCCTTGATGGTGCCCCAGCGCGTGACCTCCAGCCCGTCCACGCCCCACAGCTTGGGCAGGTCCTCGGGCTCGAAGCCCAGGGCCTTGATGACCAGGTCGGCGGGCTCGTCGTAATCGGCGCCCTCGATCAGCTCGGGCGACTGGCGGCCGCTGACATCGGGCTGGCCCAGCCGCATCTTCTGGATGCTGACCGAGGCGATCTGGGTGACGGCGCGCACCGGCCCGTCCACGTCGACCTCCTGCTGGGCGGCAAAGTCGCCGGTCACGTGGCCAATGAACTTGGCGGGGCCGGAAAGCCACACAAATTCAACGCCCTCTTCCTCGGCGTTCTGGACCTCCCGCTGGCTGCCCGGCATGTTGGCGCGGTCGCGGCGATAAAGGCACTTGACCGATTGCGCGCCCTGGCGGATCGCCGTGCGCACGCAGTCCATCGCCGTGTCGCCGCCGCCGATGACGACCACGCGCTTGCCCGCGGCGTTCAACTCGCCATCCTCGAAATCGGGAACCTCGTCGCCCAGGTCGATCTTGTTGCTGGCGGTCAGATAGTCGATGGCCCGCACCACGCCCCCGGCATCGGCATTGTCGATGTCCAGGTCGCGGGTCTTGTAGACGCCCGTGGCGATCAGCACCGCGTCATGCTTGCCGCGGATCGCGTCAAAGCTGATATCCTCGCCCACGTTGCAGTTCAGGACGAACTCGACCCCGCCATCGGCCAGCCACTGGTTGCGGCGCATGACGACGTCCTTTTCCAGCTTGAAGCCGGGGATGCCATAGGTCATCAGCCCGCCCGCCCGGTCATAGCGGTCATAGACGGTGACCTGGAATCCCTGCCGGCGCAGCATGTCCGCGGCCGCCAGCCCGCCGGGGCCGGCGCCGATGATGCCGACCGATTCGGCGCGTTCATGTGCGGGGCTGGCCGGCTTGACCCAGCCCTGTTCCCACGCCGTGTCGTTGATGTATTTCTCGATCGCGCCGATGGTGACGGTCTCGTGGCCCGACTGCTCGATCACGCAATTGCCTTCGCACAGCCGGTCCTGCGGGCAGATGCGGCCGCAGATCTCGGGGAAGGTATTGGTCAGCTGGCTGACCTGATAGGCCTCGTGCAGGCGCCCCTCGGCGGTCAGGCGCAGCCAGTCGGGGATGTTGTTGTGCAGCGGGCAATGCGACTGGCAGTAGGGGACGCCGCACTGGCTGCAGCGCCCGGCCTGCTCGGCCGCCTTCTGGTCCGCGAACTGGCGATAGATCTCGTGGAAGTCCTCGCTGCGTTCCGCGGCCGAGCGTTTCTCGGGCATCTCGCGCGGGGTCGAGACGAACTTGAGCATCTTCTGCGTGGCCATGGCTGCGCTACCTTCCCTGAAAGGACTTCCGCACACCCAATAAACCAAGGACATTCCGATGAAAAGTCAGTACTGCTGACCTAATAGCAAGTTTTTCGCCTCTCACGCGATGAATTTTTGGCCTGCAGCCAGTAAATCGGTCAGCATAGCTTACTTAAATGCCATAAGTGACAGTAAAACAAGGCTTCCGACCGTAATGCGCCACCAAGCGAACAGCGCGTAACCGTGCTGCGACACATATCCCAGCAACCAGCGCACCACGATGACGGCCGTGATCAGGGCGAAGATGAAGCCGATGACGATATTGCCCCAGGCTCCTCCGTCCAGGATGCCCTGATTCTTGTAGAGGTCATAGGCAAAGGCCCCCATCATCGTCGGCATCGCCAGGAAGAACGAGAATTCCGCCGCCGAGCGCTTGTCCGCCCCCAGAAGCAGCGCCCCCACGATCGTCGCGCCCGAGCGCGAGACGCCGGGGATCATCGCCAGGCACTGGATGAAGCCGATCTTGATCGCCATCGACAGCGGAAATTCCTCTGCCCGGTGATAGGCGGGCGTGGCGGTCCGGCGGTCGGCCCACAGCAGCACCAGGCCGCCGACGATCAGCATGACTGCGATCAGGATCGGCGTCTCGAACAGCACCGTCTTGATGAAGTCATGCGCCAGGACGCCGATCACCACCGCCGGCGCGAAGGCCAGAATGACAGCCGCGATAAAGCGGCGGGCGACCGGGTCGTTCGGCGCGGTTGTCAGGATCTGCCAGATCCGGCTGGCATAGACGCCCAGCACCGCCCCGATCGCGCCGAGCTGGATCATCACCTCGAAGGCGTGGCCCGGCGACTGGAAGCCCAGGAAATGGCCGGCCAGCAGCACATGGCCCGTCGATGACACCGGGATGAACTCGGTCAGGCCTTCCAGGATTCCCAGAAGGGCCGCGACGATCGTGTTGTGTTCCATTCAGTGACCGCGGAGGTTCTTTGCCGATTTCTTGATCGCGTCATACTGGCCCGACGGGCGGAAGCGCCACAGATAGTCGTCCAGAACCGCACTGGCCGCAGTCGGCTGGATGCCCAAGTCCTTGAAGCCGCGCGCCTTGGGGTCGACCACGTTGTCGCGGCGCAGCAGCGCCAGCTGGTCCCGGCTCAGCGCGCTGTTGGTGAACAGCCCGCCGGTCAAAGTCTGCACCAGGTCCAGTGCCGAGGCCCCCAGGCGCGCGACGCCGAAGGGCAGGTTGACGACCGCCTTGCGCCGGTGGGTCGAGGCCAGCACTTGGTCCACGATCTGGCGCATGGTCAGGATCTCGGGTCCGCCCAGCTCGTAGATGCCCGGCTCGGCCGTGCCATCGGCGCCCTTGACGGCGGCCATCGCGACATCCTCGACATAGACGGGCTGCATCCGGGTGCGCCCGCCCACGATCGGCAGGATCGGTCCCATCCGGGTCATCCCGGCAAAGCGGTTGTAGAAATTGTCGTCGGGCCCGAAGATGACCGAGGGCCGCAGCACGACAGCGTCGGGGCGATGGGCCAGGACGGCCGCCTCGCCGCGCGACTTGGCGGCGATGTAGTTGCTGCGCGATTTGGTGTCGATGCCCAGGCCCGAGATGTGGACGATGCGCGCCACGCCCAGTTCGGCCGACAGGCGGGCGATGTGTTCGGCGCCTTCCTCGAAGACCGTCTTGAAGGTGCTCTTGCCCTGCGGGCTCAGGATGTTGACGCAATTGACGACGGCATCCGCGCCGGTCATGGCCGCGCGGACCGAGGCCGCGTCGCGGATATTGCACATGACCGGGGCCACCTGGCCCACGACGCCATAGGTGCGGGTGAACAGCGCCTCGTCGGGGCGGCGCACGGCGATCCGCACCCGCCAGCCGTCCTTGGCCATCAGCCGGGCCACATGCCGGCCGACAAAGCCCGAGCCACCAAAGATCGTGACCATTTTCGCCATGGGCGTCTCGCCTCCTTCGTGCCGAAATGTGCCGTGATCCTTACCCAAGCCACAGGTTCCGGGCAAGCCGCAGCAGGGTCGCAGGCCGGCCATCGCAGCCCGCCCGGCCCCTTCGCAGCAAGCTTTTTCAAAAACATTCGAAAAACATCTCGAACCCCATTGACGGCCCCCGCCACTGTCTTTAATCAGCCGCTCACACCACCTGCCCAGGTGGCGGAATTGGTAGACGCGCACGGTTCAGGTCCGTGTGCCGCAAGGCGTGGAGGTTCGAGTCCTCTCCTGGGCACCATAAAAAAACCCCCGGAAACTTCGTGTTTCCGGGGGTTTTTTCATGTCGTCGGGGTGCGGGCGCCGGGATTTCCCCTCAGGCCCCGCCGATGGGGGTGATGACCTTGCCGGTGCCGCCGCAGTCCGGACACTCCTCTCCCTCGATGCGGCCGCTGCCGTTGCACTTGCGGCAGACATTCTCGCCGGCTCCGGGCTGTCCGCCCGGCAGGGTGTCGGGATTTTCATTGTCGGTCATGGTCTGGCTCCTCTGGCAGATGCTTGGGCTCAGGGGCTCAACCTGATGCGCTGCCGGATGTTCCCGCAGCGCCCGCAAGCGCGCTTGCACGATGCCCCGGACATGCGCACCATGCCGGCGTCAGGACAGTTCCGGCGCCGCCGGGCATGGGGGAGGGTGACAATGACGCTGAACGACACGCAGGAGGCGCTGTGCGCCAAGGCGCCGGCCGATTTCTCGGACCTGTCGGCGGTGATCCTGAACTGCACGCTGAAGCGGGCCGACACGCCCTCTCATACCGCAAGGCTGCTGTCGGTCCCGGCCGAGATCATGCGCCGCAACGGCATCGCGGTCGAGGAGATCCGCCCGGTGACCCTGCCGATCGCCTTCGGCGTACAGCCCGACATGCGCGAACAGGGCTGGCCGCAGGATGCCTGGCCCGAACTGTGGCAGAAGATTGCGGCCGCCCAGATCCTGATCATCGGCACGCCGATCTGGCTGGGCGAGGAAAGCTCGGTCTGCCGCCTGATGATCGAGCGGCTCTACGGCATGTCCGCCCTGCTGAACGACAAGGGCCAGAGCATCTTCTATGGCAAGGTCGGAGGCGCGGTGATCACCGGAAACGAGGATGGCATCAAGCATTGCGGGATGACCATCCTCTATGCGCTGCAGCACCTGGGATACACGATCCCGCCACAGGCCGACTGCGGATGGATCGGCGAGGCAGGGCCCGGCCCCAGCTATGGCGACGACGGCGCGGGGATCGAAAACGACTTCACCCAACGCAACACCACGATCATGACCTGGAACCTGATGCACATGGCGCGGATGCTGAAGGAGGCGAGCGGGCTGCCCAATCACGGCAACGACCGCAAGGCCTGGGCAGCCGGCTGCCGCTTCGACTATGAGAACCCGGAGCATCGCGCCTGAGCGGCAAACTACTCATTAGGGTCTGTCCTAAAGACTCCAGATCCAGAAGATGACGATTGCGGCGGGGATGATGGCATTGAGGAAGATGTCTCCGCAGCATTCGTAACCCGTGGCGATGCCGCGCCAGTCCTTCAGGCGGCCAAAGGGGTTCTCGATCCGGTGGCGCTTGCGGGAGAGGCGCTTGTTGCAAGAGGCCGGTTTCTTGCGGGGCGGGATGCAGGGACGGATGCCACGTTGCCTCAGGCCATCGCGCAGCCAGTTCGGCATCATACGCTCTGTCTCTGAGGAAGTGTTTGGCGGTAGGCAGGTGGCGCAAAAGCACGAGGGCGCCACGCCTGTCAGCCATCTGGCCCGGCGAGAGAAGGAAGTCCAGCGGCCGGCCCTTGCCGTCGCGGACATGTGCAGCTTGGAATTCAGGCCGCCTTTCGCTCAGCCAGAAGTATCGCCTGTCTCGTTTGTCCATGACCAGCGTGAACCACTCAACCCGCCGGCCTGCAACAGAAAACGCCATCCTCGACCATGGCGTGCGCCGCCCACAGGTCCGTGACATCTGGGCGGAGGGAGCGACATGGACAAGCGACACCGGTAGCCCGACCAGCTAACTGTCTGGAATAGCTGCCCGACGGGGCGCTGTTTTAGTCTCATCTGTCTTGAGGATATTCATGGCCAGACTTTTTGGAAAGACCGCACTGGTGACCGGCGCGGCAAGCGGTATCGGCGCAGCCATTGCAAAAGCCTTCGCTGCCGAAGGCGCTCATGTGATCGTTGCCGAGATTGACGTTGAGGGAGGCAAGGCTGTCGCCGATGCCGTAGGCGGAAACTTTGTTCGAATGGACGTGGCGAGCGAGGGCGACTGGACCGCGATTGCTGAACGATTTCCCACACTCGATGTGCTTGTGAACAATGCGGGGATCACGGGCCTCGAAGGTGTTCCGCCCGCGCACGATCCAGAGAATGCACAGCTCGCGGACTGGCAGGCCGTGCATTCGGTGAATCTGGACGGCACCTTTCTCGGGTGCCGGTATGCTATCCGGGCCATGCGCGCCAACGGATCGGGTTCCATCATCAACATCTCGTCCCGGTCGGGGCTGGTCGGCATCCCGATGGCAGCGGCCTATGCCTCGTCCAAGGCCGCCATCCGCAACCATACCAAGACCGTGGCGCTCTACTGTGCCGGGCAGGGCCTGAACATCCGCTGCAATTCCATCCATCCTGCTGCGGTGATGACGCCCATGTGGGAACCGATGCTGGGTAGCGGGCCCAACCGTGCGGCGCGGGAAGCTGCAATGGTGGCAGACACGCCGATGCGGAGGTTCGGCAGACCGGAAGAGGTGGCCGCCCTTGCCGTTCTCCTCGCCTCTGATGAAGCAGCTTATATGACCGGGGCGGAACTGACGATCGACGGGGGCATCCTTGCAGGGTCATCGGCGGCGCCAGGGAACTGAAAGAGCCGGGGCGGCGGTGTTTTTGCCGCCGCGTTTTTTCAAAAGGAATGGTGGGTTTGTCCCGCAAAAACGAGCGGACCAGGACCACGGCCTTGGAGCCTGCCTGACGGGGCCGAGTGTACGTGACCCGATCTCCGCGATGAGGACGGCCGTGTCGAACTACTCTCACGGCCTCGATGCGGACGGCGCCCCTCGAGCGCGCCGTCGCCCGCAGGGGCGCTTCTCCCAGAGCAACGGCCGCTTACATTAAGCGCGAGGATCGCCGGAGGGACCACCCCAATCTCATCCTGTCACGCCCCGATGAAGTCGCGGACGAACGGTGTTGCGGGTCGGGCGCGAATGTCGGCAGGCCTACCGATCTGCTCGATGCGGCCCATGGACATGACCACGACCAGGTCGGCCAGTTCCATCGCCTCGTCCTGATCGTGGGTGACGAAGACCGTGGTGAGGCCAGTCTCGTCATGAATGTCGCGGAGGCCCTGACGCAGCTCCTTGCGGACCTTGGCATCCAGCGCGCCAAAGGGCTCGTCCAGCAACAGCATTCGCGGCTCGATCGCCAGGGCGCGAGCCAGGGCCACGCGCTGGCGCTGGCCTCCAGACAGCTGGGTGGGATAGCGCCCGGCGATCTGGGGCAGTTGGATCAGGTCCAGCAGCTTCAGGACACGGCGGTCGATCTCGGCCTTGGTCGGGCGCGCGGCGCGGGGTCGGGCGCGCAGGCCATAGGCGATGTTCTCGAACACCGTCATGTGGCGGAAGAGCGCGTAGGACTGGAAGACGAAGCCCGCGCGGCGGTCCTGGACCGTCAGGCCGGTCGCGTCGTGGCCGTTGAACAGCACCCGCCCCGATGTCGGAAATTCCAGCCCGCCCAGGATGCGCAGCAGCGTGGTCTTGCCCGACCCGGACGGCCCCAGAAGCGCCACCAGCGCTCCCGAGGGAATGGACAGCGACACCGGGTGCAGCGCGGTGGTGGTGCCGAATTCCTTGGCGATCCCGTCAATGTCAATATGCATGGCAATCCCTCAATGGCGGCGGGTGGCGGCAAGCTGGTCCGCATGGCGCAGCTCCAGCACGGTTTTCAGCATCAGGGTGATCAGGGCCAGCCCGGTCAGCAGCGCGGCCATGGAGAAGGCCGCGACCGACAGGTATTCGTTGTAGAACATCTCGATGGTGATCGGCATGGTGGCGGTCTGGCCGCGGATCTTGCCGGATACGACGGCGACAGCTCCGAACTCGCCCATCGCGCGGGCGGTGCACAGCAGCGTGCCGTAGAGCAGCGCCCACCGGATGTTCGGCAGCGTCACCGTGCGGAAGACCCGCCAGCCCGAGGCGC
The DNA here is from genome assembly GCF_048538155.2 of Paracoccus sp. T5. Classification (GTDB taxonomy): domain Bacteria; phylum Pseudomonadota; class Alphaproteobacteria; order Rhodobacterales; family Rhodobacteraceae; genus Paracoccus. Next base: position 3,039,353 of record NZ_CM135809.1, on the reverse strand, counting down.
CGAGGGTCAGCGCGGCCTCTTCCTCGGCGCGGCCCTGCTCGATCATCACGGGGATCAACTCGCGCGCCACGAAGGGAAAGGTCACGAAGACGGTGGCCAGCACGATGCCGGGGACGGCGAAGACGACGGGATAGCCACTTGCGACAAGCCAGCCGCCCATCGCCGAGTTGGCCCCGAAAAGCAGCACGATGCAAAGGCCGGCGACAACGGGGCTGACGCTGAACGGCAGGTCGATCAGCGTGATGAGGAACGCCTTGCCGCGGAAGTCGAACTTGGTGATGAACCAGGCCGCCGCGATGCCGAAGACCGCGTTCATCGGCACGGCGATGGCGGTGATCAGCAAGGTCAGCCGGATTGCAGCCAAGGCGTCGCGGCTTTGCAGACTGGCGACGGCGGCGCCCCAGCCCCGCACCAGCGCCTCGGCGAAGACGGCGGCCAGCGGCGCGCCGACCAGCAGCAGCAGGCCACCCACGGCGATGGCAACCAGGGCGATGCGGGTCGGTGGGCTTTCCTCGGTCGGGCGGCGGAAGGGGCGCGTGGGGGCGGGTGCCGTCCGCGGCAGGGGCAGGCTGACGTCAGACATGACCGATTCTCCGGCGGGACCAGATCTGGATGAGGTTGATCGCAAGCAGCATGGCAAAGCTGATGACCAGCATGGCGATGCCGATCGCGGCGGCGGCGTCGTAGTTGTATTCCTCCAGCTGGATCACGATCAGCAGGGGGGCGATTTCGGTCCGCAGCGGGATGTTCCCGGCGATGAAGATGACCGATCCGTATTCCCCCACCGCGCGGGCCAGCGACAGCGCGAAGCCGGTCAAGGCCGCAGGCATCAGCATGGGCGCGATCACGTGGCGCAGGGTGTGCAGGCGCGAGGCGCCAAGCGTGGCCGAGGCTTCCTCGACCTCGGTCTCGATCTCCTCGATCACCGGCTGGACGGTGCGGGTCACGAAGGGCAGGCCCACGAAGACCAGCGCCAGGAAGATGCCCCACTGCGTATAGGCGATCTTCCAGCCAATCTCGGCCGCAAGGCTGCCGAGAGCGCCGTTCGGCGCGTAAAGCGCGGTCAGGGCGATGCCGGCAACCGCCGTCGGCAGTGCGAAGGGCAGATCGACCGCGGCGTCGAGCAGGCGCTTGCCGGGAAAGCGATAGCGGACCAGTACCCAGGCCAGGATGACGCCAAAGACCAGGTTGAACAGTGCCGCCAGGAAGGACAGGCGGAACGACAGCCACAAGGCCGACCAGACCCGGGGGCGGTTCACCACCTCCCAGACATTGCCGGCGCCGAAGCTGGCGCCCTTGGCCAGCAGCGCGCCGACTGGCAGGATCACGACCAGCGACAGCATGAAGAGGGTGATCCCGGCCGAAAGGCCCAAGCCCGGCATCGCCGTGCGCTGGATCAGGGGCGCGCGCGTTGCCATCAGCGTGCCACGTAGATCTGGTCGAAGATGCCGCCGTCGCCGAAATGCTCGGGCTGCAGCTTGGCCCATCCGCCCAAATCGTCGATGGTCACCCGCTCCAGTTCGGGGAAGCGGGCGACATCGTCGGGGTCGGCGGCGCTGGCATCCCATGCCCGATAGTAATGCTTGAAGGCCAGGGCCTGTCCCTCTGGGGAATAGAGATAGTCCAGGTAGGCGTTTGCCAGCTCGCGTTGCGCGTCATTGGCGATATTGCCATCGACCCGCGCCACGGGCGGTTCGGCCAGGATGGACAGGCTGGGCACGACGATGTCGAACTGATCCTCACCCAGCTCGGCCAGCGCCAGATAGGCCTCGTTTTCCCAGGCCAGCAGCACGTCACCGATGCCGCGCTGCGCGAAAGTCGTCGTCGCGCCGCGGGCGCCGGTGTCCAGCACCGGGACATTGGCGAAGAGCTGTCCGACGAATTCCTTCGGATCGCGGCCGTTCTTCTCAGCCCAGGCCCAGGCCGCCAGATAGTTCCAGCGCGCCCCGCCCGACGTCTTGGGGTTCGGGGTGATGACTTCGACGCCTTGCGTTGCCAGATCACCCCAGTCCTGGATGCCCTTGGGGTTGCCGTCCCGGACCAGGAACACGATGGTCGAGGTATAGGGGCTGGAATTGTGCGGAAGCTTGGACTGCCAGTCGGCTGGCAGCTTGCCCGCAGCGGCGATCTGATCGATGTCGCCGGCCAGCGCCAGCGTCACCACCTGCGCGTTCAGCCCGTCGATCACCGACCGCGCCTGCGCGCCGGACCCGCCATGGCTGGTCTCGACCACAGGGGCGTCGTGGCCTTGCGCCTGCCAGTGGGCGGCAAAGGCTTCGTTGAATTCGCGATAGAGCTCACGAGTGGGGTCATAGCTGACGTTCAGCAGGCTTTCCGCATGAGCGGCAGGGGCCAGGAGCAGCAGCGACAGGAGGGCGGGGCGCAAGATCATGAATGTCCTCGTGATGTGCAAAGGTCAGATACCGTTGGGGGTCAGGCGGCCGGTGGTCCACCAGCTCAGCGGAATGCGCGCGGTGTCACGTCCGCCGGGGGCGGCGCCCTGAGGGGGGCTTGCGGGTACGGTGTCTGCGTTGGTCATGGGTTCTCCGTTCAGGCTCGGCGAGCAGGGGCGGTCAATGGCTGAACGTGGGCGTCCCACAGCCGGGACTCGCGCCCAGCCAGCAGTTCGGCCGCGGCACCATGAGGGTCACGGCTCCGCGCGACCAGCGCCGCGCCGTTCGCCCGGTGCAGGCGACCCGTGCGGCGGTCGATCAGCGTGATGGCGCAAAGCGGAGGGCGGGTCCGTGAGGAGATCGTGCCGGTCTGGTGCGGGCTCATCTGTCGTCCTTTCCTGTCGCCAGAGTGGCGTTTCGATGGCTTAATATCGACAGGGAAAGTCGTGTTTAGCAAGGGATATAAATCGGCTGATTTAGTCGTCTAAAGAGAAGATCCTTCTCCGCTCCGCCACCGCCCCATCGGGCACACGCCAAGCTCTGTCCTGCCCTTGCCTGCGGGGTCAGGCCCTGCAGAACCAGGATTTATGGCAATTAAACGCTCTCCGACAGGGCCGCGATCAGGCGCCGGTGACCTGCGCCGCGACCGCCTCTGAGCCCAGCATGTCCGCCAGGCTCAGCGACTCGATCAGGATCAGATAGGACCAGAACACTTCAGAAAACACGCGCCGCAGGCGGCAGCTGGCCTCGTCGGTGCAATCCTCACAGCGCTGGTAGGCGCGCCGCGACAGGCAGGGCAAGGGCGCGATCGGCCCGTCGATCAGCCGCAGAAGTTCGGAGATCGAGACCTCCTCGGGGCGCTTGATCAGCGTGTACCCCCCCGACCGCCCGCGGATCGAGGCCACGACGCCGGCATTGCGCACCTCCAGCAGGATCTGTTCCAAAAACCGTTTGGGCGCGCCGGACCGCTTTGCTATGGCTTCGATGGTCAATGCCCCGGGACGCGGCCTCCGTGCCTCGTCGCCCAGTACGAGAAGGGCCTTCAGCGCGTATTTCATCTTCTGCGTGATCATGGCGCCGCCCTCGGATCCGTTGGTGTCCAGCGGATATAAGGGGGAACGGGCCGCGCGAAAAGAAAAGACGACTCCGCTACGGGGCTTTTATCTGAAAATGTGGAAAGAGGAGTGGGACGCAGTCAAAATAACGACAATGTCGCTAGACTTTGTGTCCTATTGCGGCATGCTGATGTCGAAAGGAATCGCCGATGACCCAGAACCCGCCCTTGGACCTGATCGACCGCAAGATCGTCGCGGCGCTCATGGCTGATGCCACCACTCCGATCACGCAGATTGCCGACAAGGTTGGCCTGTCCCAGACCCCCTGCTGGAAGCGCACCCAGAAGCTGGAGGCCAATGGCGTGCTGACCGGACGCGTGGCCTTGGCCGACCCTACGATGCTGGGTTTCGGACTGACCGTCTTCGTGGGGATCGAGGCACCCGACCACGGCACCGACTGGCGTGAGGTCTTTGCCCGCGCCATCGACGCCCTGCCCGAGGTCATGGAGGCGTGGCGCATGGCCGGCACCATCGACTATCTGCTGCGCGTCGCGGTGCCCGACATGGCCGCCTATGACCGCTTCTACAAGGCGCTGACTGACGCGGTGCCGATCAAGAACGTCACCTCGCAGTTCGCAATGGAACGGCTGCGCCACACCACCGCCTATCCAGTCAACACCCGCGACCGGTAGAATCCCGTTCCCTTCAGGGCGCGGTCTTTGGAACCCACATATACGATCATCATGGTAGTGACGGCGCGTCAGGCGCTTGGGATCGCGCTGCGGGACGGCGAGCCCCACGCGCACCGTCTCGATCCAGTTGTCGACCCGGTAGCAGAGGAGATCGAGGCGCCGGGCGCCCAGACCCTTTTCCTCCAGCGCCGCGCAGAGTTGCGGCACCAGCTT